>NZ_JAUBQR010000267.1:0-8254 GCF_036701385.1 Microcoleus sp. Pol12B4
TGACAGAGTTATTACCAAATGATACTATATTGTTGCCGGAAGATTTGAAAGATGTTTTACAGCAGCAGTTCGATCGCCTATCCGAACTAGAAAAACAAGTAATCTCCTTATTAGCGAAAGAAAGCCAGCCAATCAACCGGGCAAAATTGCTAGAAAATGACATAATTCCGGCTTCAGATTTGCTAAATGCGCTGCAATCTCTATCGCGGCGCTGCTTGATTGAACAACAAGCAAATTTTTACACGATTTCACCTGTACTGAGGCAATATGCGATCGCCTATGCGGTGTAATTGATATTTTTTAGTCTGCGGAGGCCGACCTAGTTGGTATAGTAGCCAGTTCAATCGCCCACTAACTAAATACATAAACTCGGCCAAACAAAAACCGGGCAACTTCAAAGCTACCCGGCAATCCTAACTTTAGACCTCAGACAAATCTAAAATCTAAAACCTAAAATTCTTAAACAGCCACAGTCTTCTTAGCAGAAGAGCTCAGTTCGCCCTTAGCATACTTAGCTGCAAAATCGTCCAAAGACACTTGCTTAATCTTTGTACCGTGACCAGCGCAACCGAAAGAGTTATAACGATCGCTACAAACCTTCTGCATATACTTGATCGACGGCTTCAAGAAGTGGCGGGGGTCAAACTCATCAGGCTTGGCAAACAAAGCTTCGCGCACCGCAGCGGTAATCGCCAAACGGTTGTCAGTATCGATATTGATCTTACGAACGCCGCACTTGATACCCTTTTGGATTTCTTCCACAGGTACGCCGTAGGTTTCGCGGATTTTGCCGCCGTTGCTGTTGATGATTTCCAGCAATTCTTGGGGCACAGAAGAAGAACCGTGCATTACCAAGTGAGTATTCGGCAAGCGGCGGTGAATTTCTTCAATGCGGCTGATTGCCAAAATTTCGCCAGTCGGCTTGCGAGTGAACTTGTAAGCGCCGTGAGAAGTGCCGATCGCGACTGCTAGAGCATCAACGCCGGTTTGCTCGACGAAATCAACAGCTTGTTCAGGATCTGTCAGCAACTGATCGTGAGAAAGCGCACCTTCAAAGCCGTGGCCATCTTCTGCTTCGCCCATTCCTGTTTCCAGAGAACCCAAGCAACCCAGTTCGCCTTCAACGCTAACGCCGATCGAATGAGCCACTTTCACCACTTCGCGAGTAACTTCAACGTTGTACTCGTAGCTGGCGGGAGTCTTAGCATCCGCTTCCAGAGAACCGTCCATCATGACGCTGGTGAAACCTTGGCGCATGGCAGAATAGCAAGTGCCGGGGGCATTGCCGTGGTCTTGGTGCATGGAAATGGGAATGTGAGGATAGGTTTCAACTGCTGCCAAAATCAAGTGGCGCAGGAAATTTTCGCCAGCGTAGGAGCGAGCGCCGCGAGAAGCTTGCAGAATCACAGGGCTGTTGGTTTCGTCAGCAGCGCGCATGATCGCTTGGATTTGCTCCATGTTGTTGACGTTGTAAGCCGGTAGGCCGTAACCATTTTCAGCCGCGTGGTCGAGCAGCAATCGCATAGGTACAAGCGCCATAGATATTCCTCCTAATTATTTGTGATTTTTGGGCAGTGAATTTTGGACAAGCTCAATTCTTACGATAATATTAAGACAATTTGCCACCGATCGCGCACTATCTTTCCAGATTTACTTAAAAGTTCAAAAAACAAAATTTTGAGTTCCGAGCATTTAGCTCAAAACTCAAAATTCTTAACTCACAAATTTTTTATGGGTCGCCCGGGATTTGAACCCGAGACCAATCGGTTAAAAGCCGAATGCTCTACCGCTGAGCTAGCGACCCGCGAAAACATTGTTACCGCACACAATTTCTAACAGTAGCACCCCTCATTTAAAATAGCAAGTGTTTTTTAAAAAAAATTTGCAGTCATGCGAACCAGCATCTCGCAAGTCGCTCCCGGCTGCAAATAAATCAAGTGTTCGCCAGTGTTAAGGGCATTTCTAGGAGCAGTCCAAGGTTCCAAACAGTAAAAATCCTTGCCCTTCACCATCCAGAAAACCAACTTCCCATAGCTGGAGTTGTAACTGAGGGTGAGTCGCAAGCCGCTCGCCGCGTCCGTGACAGTAGCAGCAAGACCAGTAAGTTCGTCAAAGGAAACATCAATTTCATCCAGCGTCGGGTCAAAAACCCCGGTGAAGTAACCCTTTTGGTGGGTGTTCTGATCTCTGTACTGCATCCCCGGAATCTCAAAGCGGAGCTGAGATTTATCCGTCGCCAAAAAGTAGGGGTGCAAACCACTAGAAAACGGCATGGGTTCGTCAGACAGATTGGTGTATCGCTGAAAAATTTCCAAAGAATTGCCTTTAATCTGATAAGTGAAGGCTAGTTGGAAATCAAAGGGATAAACAGCCCGCGTCTGGTCGCTGCTGTCTAGAATCAGGGTAAGAGCGGCGCAACCCTCCGTAACTTGTTCGCCTATTGTCCAAGGCAAGTCACGAGCAAAGCCGTGCTGTTTGAGCTTACGCTCCACTCCCTTGTGGGTGTAAGTATTCTCGGGGAGATTGCTGCAGATGGGAAACAGGATGGGAATCCCGCCACGTACAGTTAGATCGGGATTGGCGAACCGTTCCGCGTCCAAATAGAAGATTTCTTTGCCTTCAACCAGCCAGCTAGTGGCAATACCGCCCCGTTCCGGCACAACTTCTAGAGTAGAGTTAGCGGTTTCGTCGGAGAGGATATAGGTTTTGTACTGCTTTTGCTTGAGCGCGATCGCAAACACATTTGTCATCGGTAGTAGGTCATTGATCATTGGTTGTCAGAAAATCGGTCGTTAATAATTGGTCGCTGGTATGTTGATGTTCACCCATTACCGCTCCTATCCTCCCCCTGCCTGCTCGCTCCAGCTACCAGCGGCTAACCAATACTCCTAGCTATAGGAGGCAGGGCGATCCGCTGCTTGGAGCGGTTGCTGCTGGTAGCTGGAACGATCTCTGAGGCCGGCGGCGCTTTGAGTGCGACTTCAAAAGATACAGCCCGAGTGGGGGGAAGATAGCTTTGGGGACTCGGCACTGCTTCTTGACTGGGAGATGGGGGCGCAATAAACGGTTCTTTGATGAATGGCTCTTTTGTAAATGGATCTGCTTCCCCACTGGGATTTTGAGGTTGAGTCGGGTAGATGCGCGGTGGCAAATTTTGATTCGGAGGCGGGTTTGAGTCAATTGCAGGCCCCGTCCCGTTCGGGAAAAATGAGGAGTTGTCCGGCTGTTTGGGCGCAGCCGGCAAAGCCGGCAAAATCAAAGTTGGTTTGGGTTGTCCGGGGCCTGGCAGAGTGCTTTCACCCGAGGTTCCCCCGGAACTTCGCCCGGGCTGGTATGTACCGCTCTTTGCTGCTCCTGGCAATGGAGAATTTGGAGTTTTTGATGCCACTCCTGGCTGGACTAGGGGCTCGAGAACTACAGAAGAGCGCATCGGTCGATCGAAAATACTAGAAATTTGCTCGACGCGTTTGAGGATGCGATCTGCTGCGGCTCCCTTCACCACCTTCGGCTGAAACTTTTTCACCTCCACAGGCAGAAACTCTACCTTCATATTCCTGTCTTTGAGCGATACTTTCAGGACTGCGGTATCGTAATCCCTGCGAGCATTCCCGCCGAATATAAAATTACCCAGCGAGTAAACTATCGGACGGCCCTTGTAAATTTCTGCACCTTGCAATACCTGGGGATGGTGTCCCACTACCAAATCAGCTCCTTGGTCGATCGTGAACCGAGCCAAATCAATCTGCCAGTCCCCCGGATAATCTGCCAATTCGACTCCCCAGTGGTAATTCACAATAATCCAGTCTACCTGACCCCTAAGAGCTTTAATATCCTCGGCCACGCGATTGTTACGGCGGGGGTTCGTGCCCGCTTTCCCTTGGTCAGCGACGTTAAGCTCGGCATCGTAATAACCGAGGTAGGCAATCCGCTGACCCTTAACTTCAATAATATCTGGACGCCTCGCTTCTTTAATATCTCTGCCGGCTCCCAGGTGTTGAATCCCACTATTATCTAGAGTATTCATCGTCTCCACCAGCCCTGGTTCCTCGTAATCCATAGCGCGGCTATTTGCCAGATTGACAATATCCACTCCTCCGGCTGTTAATACTTTCACCGATTCTGGATCGGCTTTAAAATTTAATTGTTTTTTACCAGACCCCAATGTAGAGCGAGTCAGGGAGTTTTCTAGGTTAACCATCGCCACATCTGCTTGCCGGTACTCGTCCATATTGGCGAAAGCCCATTGGTGATCGTTGGCAGCAGATGCTCCGAGCGCATCCGATAGATTCACATTTCCTCCGAACATCAGCGTTACTGTTGGGTCGTAAGGATTAGCAACTTGCTTTTGCTGTACTACTGGTACCACTTCTAAGGCCGCTTGCACCGTATCTCCACGTTTTGGAGGCGGCCCCGACATTACCGCAGTTTGCTGGTAGCCGGATACTGGAGATACTAACTGCAGGGTCAGAGCTTCGTGGTAGCTGACCCAACACCCTAAAATAAAAGAGGCAAGTGCCGATCCCACTAGCAGCAGAGAACGATACGTTTTAAATTTAACCCAATCGACGACTGGTAGGGAACGGTAACGCCGACGCTGGCGGTTTGCCGGAGTGACAATTCGCACTGACTGTTTCCAGAGAATGTCTGCATCCCCAGCCAAGCGCGCGTGAATTCGCACTCCTTCTACTGCTGGCGAGTTGAGTCTCCAGAGTTGGTGGCAAATAAATTTGACTAAGCCTTCGCGGAGAGTGCTCCCGAGTAATGTAGTATCTGGCGCAAATTCGCGCTGAAATTCTACGAGGATTTGGACGCAGCCGGCCTGAGCCTGTTCGACGCGGGCATAAATCCCTTCGGGTCGCAGCAAGCTGTCAATCCAGTAATTGAGGGCTTGAAAGTTGCCCGATCGCGCTAGCTCCAAGATAGACGGCTGCGACCAATTTTCTGCGTACACCATCAATTAGCCTCCTTAATACGAACGAGCAATGACTCCAATTTGTTTTGAACGGAACCGCAATTCTTTTAGCTTAACCGCCACAGGTTCCGCTGCCCGTTTTGAAGCTAGTTGTTGGCCGCCACCATTTTCTACATTTAGGGGCTGCCTGCTGTCAGTGATTTTTATCACACTCAGGTCGGTAGATTTGAGATTTGAGATTTGAGATTTGAGATTGAGTTCACAGAGGGTAATCGGGGCCAGAACCAACGTCGAAACAAGAGGTTTCTGGAGGAATTGAGGAACAAGAGAGGGAGATTTATGAGGCAGAGTCTGTTTTTATTGTCTCTGTTTGAGTGTCGCTTTAGAGCTTTCGCTTTGAGATTTGAGATTTGAGATTGAGCCAAGAGGCGTTAGTGGGCGATAAAACAAACGTCGAAACAATAGATTTCTGGGGGACTTGAGGCAAAAGAGAGGGACATTTATGAGGCAGAGTCTGTTTTTATTGTCGCTGTTAATCGCGTGCCTTTGTCAAGTCCTAATGCTTCGATCTATGCTGGCAAATGCCTCTCACGAGGGATGCCACTGGCTGCACAACCTGTAATTGGATAAATGGCGTACTAGATAGATTTGGTGGTAAAATCAAATTTGGTAACTCCCATCGGTACCAAAGTTGCGGAAAACGTGAAACTGGCCAGTCCACACGGCTGTGCCTTCCGATGTAAAACCCAAAGTACGTTACGGTAAACAGACCATATTTTAAGCAAGTTACACTGCGCAGGAGAACTGACAAATGCTACAGCGCAAAATCTATCAACTCTGTTGTGATGGTCGTGAGGTTTCTATTTTTCTTCGAGATCAGCAACGTTGGATAGAGCGCGCTCGTATCCTAGATATTGAAGGGGATCTAGTCACGCTGCGCTACGAAACCGACGAAGAAGACGAAATCAGCTCTTGGGAAGAAATGGTGCGTCTCGAAAGTATTGGAGCTGTGTCCCAGAAGTTGGCTTCGGTGTCCCGAACTAACTGCGAACCCCTAGTTTCTGACGATTGTCCCGAAGCCGAACAAATTCGCAATCACTACCCGGACTCGAATTTGGAATAGTTTTGATCTCGCGCTTGAGGCACAAGGAAAACTTGGGGGAAAAGAAAACGACTTTTCTCCCTTTTTTGTGGAGAAATTATGCAAAAAACCCGGTTTAGGCCAAACATATTCTGGTTTGTGAGCACATAAGCTATTTTGCCTTTAAATTTAAGCTTGATGGCGGGATCTGCTGCCCACGGGACAACAGCGTAAATACACAGTAGTTTAAAAATTCAATGCACGACACCCTAGCCCTGCTGAAACAGGGTTTTTTGTCTGGTTGCGTCTAGGACTGTTTTTTTGTTTTCTAAGCCTGCAGGCTGGTTTGTAGGTGTCCGAGAGCTTATTCGCCGTCTGTTTCGCCATCTAGGAAAAGTTCCGACTCCGGTATCGCTTTAAATACGGGACAGTAACCGTCGGGGGTAACTTTAAAGCCAAACAAAGCACTGGACTGGTTCCAACAGCGCTGGCTGCGGTAGTGCTGGCAATTGCCGCAGCATTCGAGGTTGGCCTGAACGGCGCTGCCTTGAAAAAGGAGTTCGCGCTGGGAGATGCCGCGCAGTACCAGCTCTTCGCCTTGCCAGCGCGCTTCTACCAAGCCGGTATCGGCAAAATTGGCCCACCGAGGATCGGCTGTAATCGGACTCGGTAAGCTAATTGCTACCTCTGTCCCCAATTCGCTGAGTTCTCCCTCATAGTTGGTTTCTGGGATAGCGGGCTGCAAAAACATTTCTCCGATCGGCAATTCGACAAGTGTTCCGGCTTCCGGAGTGTGCAACTGGTAGCGGTTTCGCAGCTCGTCCAAGTTAGCCAAGTCAGCCAAATATGCAGGGGAACCGTGGAGTAAAATTACGTGCTGGGGACGCAAATTGTGGATGAGTTGGGTAGTCCCGGGCCCGTCGCAGTGTTCGGCTAGCAGATAAGTTTCGACACTTGTGACTCCAGATTCTGGCCTGTTGCCCAGCCAGTCGCTGACGGGATATCCTGGTTTTTGAGGGGCGAGCAAAATCCAAGGATGTGTGCCATCGGCAACATACAAAGCCAAATCAGCTATTTGGTCAGTAATCACAATACAGGGCGTGGCTCCCAATCCGGGGCGTTGTTCGGCAGACAGCCGGCGGACGCGGGGTTTCACCCTTTCGTCCCAAAACAAAGGTTGGTGCAGAGCAAAATTTTGGACGGCGGTGGGAAATTGGGGTAACAGTTCCAGATAAGCGTCGCACCCGTCGGCGACAGTGCCGTCCACCCAAATATCCAAGTCGCGACCAGTAAAGTAGTGGTGACTGCGGAGCAGCATCAGCATTTCTTGACCCAAACCAAGGGCCGGCGCGGGCAGCAGTACCGAGTACCCGTCGGCGATGGCGCGGTGGATGCGATCGGCTAACTGATTTTCTAGTTGTCGGCGGTGAGGGTGGCGCGCCGTGCCGTAACTGCCTTCCAAAATTAACACATCCGGCTTCATGCCCCTGAGTTCTCCCAGGGGCAAACCTTCCACCAAACGAGAATTCGATAGGAAAAAGTCGCCGGTGTAAACCACGGTGTAGGTGCGGTGCGGCGCGGCATAAGTCAGCAGCACAGTCGCCGCTCCGGGCAAATGGCCTGACGGGAACAACTGCACGCTCAGTCCTGGGCGCACTTCGAGCGGCGACTGCCATGGCAGTCCCTGGCAGAACCGGGACTCTGGCTGCTGAGCCAGTTCTGGCCAGTTGAGCGGTAGCAGTCGCGCTGTCACTTTGCTGGCGTAAATTGGCAAGTGGGGGAAAGATTGATGGAGTGCTAGCAAACCTCTGGCATGGTCAGAGTGGGCGTGGGTACACACCACAAAATCGGCTGGCAGCGATCGATTTAGTGTCGCTGACAGCGGTGCAATATCCTCTACACCGCAGTCGAGTAAAATACGGTGCGGCCCCATTCGCACTAGCAGACAGACCCCTTCCTGTGCGTGGCCTGCGCCGTAAGGTAAACAATCGAGATCCATCACTGCGGTTAGCTCCCTGCTTTGCACGCAACTTGCAGTATCGCCACATTTAAACATTGGTTGCGACTGCATTCATTCGATCAAGTTCAGTCTCGGACGCTGAAACCGGGTTTGATGAACGAAAACACTTTGTGGCCGCCCTCGCTCCCGGTTAAAAAACCCGGTTTATCAAAGTTCTGGTGCGTAAGCCCTAGAGCTAAATGTTTGCTCGAAGGCTCCGGCTCTCGTGCAAGGAAAGTAATTGCACTTAAGATTTGATGCA
>NZ_JAUBQR010000268.1:0-8229 GCF_036701385.1 Microcoleus sp. Pol12B4
CCCGGCCACTTCCCCAAAGTCCTCAGTACGTTAGTCGCACCCGTCGAACCCGAACCAACCTGTCGAATATCAATTCCCAACATCCATTTCCCCAAGGCGTACCCCGTCGGAATCGAACCCAGCAGATAAGCTGCTATTAGCAGTGCGCCATTTAAAATTATCCAACTAGTCATTTTTTACTTTGAGATTTCGTGTACTTTTAAAATTTGCCACCTTTCCCCTAGCATAATTGCTAATTACTAATTAGCAATTAGCAATTAGCAATTAGCAATTACCAATTAGCCAATCAAAAATCCTTAGCAGCCATTAAAGTTTGCGGATCGGCAGCAAATGCCAGCCATAACGGAAATTGCAGGATTGACAAATTAATTAAATCCTCAGTTTCATCAATGACAATTAGTGGCAATTTGCCATCTTTCACCAGTCGATCGGCTTTTTGAGCCAAAGCCTCCGCAGACTCAAACATAATAATCCCCCGTTCTGGGCCAAAATCGCTGCGAGTAATGCCCAAACAGTCCTGCAAACCCCGGCGCCACTCTCCCAAACGTTCGGGACTGTTGGCGAGCACCAAAGTCCGCACCCGTCCACCGTATACGCTTCTGAGTACAGAAATAATAGTCGAAGTAATCAAGATATTTTGCAAGCGCGAACCCATAGTCCGCAAAGCACCCCTTCCTCCTTGGGTGAAAAACCAGTTAGAAACTCGTTCCGCGTGGATGGGTTCAAAAGTGCGGCGAAGTTGCCAAGGCGGGCCGTAGTAGTCCGGGAGAGTGCGGTATTGATCGAGGGTGCGGCGAATTTGTTTGGCTTGTTCTTGAAATCCCTGTTCGGCAAATTTGGGATTTACTGGTGCTGAGGATTGAGACTCCTCAGCAGGAATTTGCTTGGATGTCTCTTGCACTGGTGGCGTCAAATCTAAGAGTTCGGCGGTGGCCGCCAAATCCTGCAAACTGCCTACTAGATAGTCTTTGAAACCTTGGACTCGAATTGCTAAATCTTGGGAAACGCCGGCAAAAGTGGTTCGCATTTCCTTTTGAATTCGATCGCGCCGGCGTTCGAGTTTTTCTACTTCGATTTGTAGCGCTTGTTTGCGCTGATCTAGTTGAATCAAGCCGTCTTGTACCAAACGCCCGATCGATGCTTGAGCCTGGCCCAACGCTTCTATAGCATTGGCTTTGTCGGCTTCCAAGGTGGCAATTTTTTCTGTCAAAGCTTGTTCTTGCTGCTGCAATTCTTTGACTCTCTCTGCCAACTGTTCGGTAACATTTTCTGGGATGGGCGTTACCGTTTCTGCGGTTGCTGTTGGCTGGGAGTCTGTTGGAGGATCGATTTGAGCGATGGGACTTTCTGATTCGCCATCGTCGGTGTTGGGCGGAATTTGGGCGATTGCGCCTGCTTCGTCCACGAATTGGGCGATTTCGGCATCTTCCTCGCCCAGTGGCGGGTCTGTTTCTGGCGGGAGTTGGGCTGGCAGTTCATTTTGGTCGAGCCACAAATCCTCTGTTTGAGATGGAAGCGGGTACTCCGTCTCATTCACAGGTAAATCGACTTCGCCGTCACCGCTTGGGGCGGCTGGTTGTGAATGCGGTTCTTGGGTTGGAGATTCGTCTGAATTCATGGGAAATTTTGTTCGGCGTGGGCATGGAAAAGTTAAAAATTTAAAATTAACAACTTTTTTAGTCTTGACGGGGACAGCGCTGTTCTAAGCAGGTCTGTAGCATTTTACGATCGAACAGAACCGGCAGAAAGTGAATGCTGTTAATTTCTTTGAAATAAAACAAAATCGGCACAGCGGGCCAAAATATCCGCCAATTTTGCCATTCTCGGTAAGGAAAGCGGCGGATTAAGTTGGACTTTCGATAAATGTCCAAATCTGTTGGGGTAAATTGCAGCCGGAGGGTGGCGGCTTGGTACATCAGAAACAAGCCGAACACAGAAAGCGGCAAACTCACCCACTTCTGAACGAACAGCAGCGGTACGGCCGCCAGTACCAAGACTAGGGGAATCGCATAACTCGGAGCGAGTTCGATCGTACTTGTCGGCGCAGTCGAAGAGGCAGTGGTATTCACGGGTTTAAATCAAGGGTAGTAAACGAATGTTGCCGATTATTCATATTTTATATGTTTCCTAGCTTACAAGCCTTTGAGTACGCTAGAGCCCGTCCCCTGAAACATCAGCCAAGTCAGGAAAAAGTTCACAATAAAAATAGCAAGTAAAGCCGTCACCACAGCCGTAGTAGTCGATTGACCGACGCCTTTTGCCCCGCCGGTGGTGGTCAAACCCCAGCTAGTGCCGATTACAGCAATCAAGCCACCGAATACAAAAGCCTTAATTGCCGCGCTGCAAATATCCCACAGACTCAGGAAATTGCGGACTGATTCTAAAAACACGCTTTGAGAGATGCCGTACATTGTCGTAGCAATCAGCAGTCCGCCGACGATGCCGGTGACGAGACACATGATGGTTAAAATTGGCAGCATCAAGCAGCAAGCAAGGACGCGGGGAATTACTAAATAGTCGATCGGGTCTGTTCTGAGCATCAGCAGGGCATCTATCTGTTCTGTTACCTGCATCGTGCCGATTTCCGCTGCAAAAGCCGAACCTACCCGTCCCGTCACGATGACGGCTGTTAAGACGGGGCCGAGTTCGCGAGTCAAAGACAAAGCCAAAACGCCACCGACGACATTGCCGGCACCGAGGTTAATAAACTCCCTCGCCACCTGAATAGTAAATACCATGCCGACAAAACCCGCAGTCAGCAAAGCAATCAGCAGAGATTCCGGGCCGACTGCTGCCATTTGGTCGAGGGTGTTACGGCGGTGAATTTTGCCCTTCAGCAAGTGCAGCATGACTTGGCCGCCCAATAAAATTGCTGCCAGCAACCGCTGACTCCACAAACTGAGGCTCGATGGTGTAGTTGTGCTCAAGGGATTTCGAGTGTAGAACAACTGCCAAAAATGAAATCTATCTACAAATCTTAAACAACTTTCTTCTCTAAGATTTAAGATTTTTGACATAATTGGCCGCTGAGGGCGATCGCTGCCTATCGTAGAAAAGGACAAGTTTTGTTTGCTTGTACCTTTCGGCAGTTTAGCTGAATTTACTGACTCTTATGAGCATTTTCCCCAATTTTCTTCGCTCTCTACTGCTGACCAGCCTGTTGAGCTTTGTCGCCCCCTTATTGTTAATCGGTGCGGGATTGACTAGCTTTTCGCTGATCGGCTTCGTCCCTGCTCTCCAAGGAGTTGGTCGTTCTGGAGAAGACCTGATTTTGCAGTTCTTAGCTACTTTCGGCAGCGGCTGCCCCCTCCAGGGTTTTTTCGTGATCGGCCTAACTTTTGGTTTGGTGGGTGCTTTGTTTGATACCTACGCTTCTTATCAGCATTCGCGGTGGAGTTAATCGAATCTTCGATTTTAGATTATTAGATGGGAATTCCTGGCTCGAATCTAAAATCTAAAATTGCTGGGTTCGGGTTGGCTCGGATACCCGCACCGGGGATGATTTTACAATACCGATCGCGAATGTTCGGAAATGCGATCGCCCTTTTTGCGGAAAACCGACTCCCCCTATTTCTGGAGCTGGAATATATTAAATACAGGTTGAGTCAAGTGTTTCTCAACCATCAAAACTTCAGATAGTCGAGGTATTAGTTATGGCACTTATTCGTTGGGAACCTTTGCGGGAAATGGACTCCTTGCAACGAGAAATGAATCGGTTGTTTGATAGCTTGTCACCGACAACAGATCGCGCATCTAACGGTGTTGCTTTTGTACCCGCCGCCGAACTCGATGAAACTCCCGAAGCCATCCACCTTAAGTTAGAAATTCCGGGCATGGAAGCTAAGGATTTGGACGTACAAGTAACCGCAGAAGCTGTTGCTATCAGCGGCGAACGCCGTCACGAAACTCAGACTGAAGATAAAGGCATGACTCGCTCTGAGTTCCGTTACGGTTCGTTCCGCCGGGTGATTCCCCTACCGGCAAGGATTCAAAATGACAGCGTACAAGCTGAGTACAAAAATGGAGTTTTGCACCTGAATTTACCCAAAGCAGAAGCAGAAAAGAACCGCGTGGTTAAAGTTCAACTCGGCTAATAAATAATTGTTGGCTAATTTCTGAGAGATAGGGCGTGCGGTGCGCGCCCTATTTGTTTTGGGAATTGGGCATTGGGAATTGGGCATTGGGAATTGGGCATTGGGAGTTTGACGAATGATTCTTCCTTTTTCCTTCTTCATTCTTTCATCCATCCGTTACATCCTCAGAAAGCGAATCCGTTGCCGAACTTCCTTCTTCCGATTCTCCAATCGTGCTAAACTCCCATAAGCAATGGTTGGTGAGGAGACTTGCGTGCCGAGTCAGGGAGTTGGAGGAAATGGAATTGCATCTGAGTTTGGAGACTTAACCGGAATGACTCGCCAAGAAATCGATGATTTTTTGCGCGGCTTGGGTGCAGAAATCAGAAATACTAGAGATGGTTATGTTGAATATAAATTTTTTGATAAGTCAAGAGTAATGATCCGTCCTAACGGTGAAGTGATTAGAACGCCTGCACCGAAATATGGATCAGATGGAAAAAATCTCAACAAAGGTTTGCGTCTCGATAGAGATGGTAAATTATTGTGAACGATAGACGAATTTGGTAATTTAATTCTAGGTACTCACAATACGGGAGAAAAATTAAATGAGTGATTGGAAGGATGACTATAACTTGCTTGGATTGGGTGGTTTTACATCTTTAATCACAAATGTCAAAGTATCTTTATGGGGAAACGAAGTATTAATTGAATGCGTCTACAATCCAGAAGAAAGATTGCTTTATATCCTGGCATTCAAAGACTGTCGCGATATCAGTTGGACTGTACACGATGAAGAGGCAGTTGGCGAACTGGAAGCTGAATTCTTCGGAATTTCTTTGGGCGATGCCGAACACCGCAAGCCTGCGGTGATTACTACAGACATTTTTGAAATTTCAATTTTGTACGGCAGTTTTAGCATTCAAAAGGGAGAAAACCTAAATCCTGAAGTAGCAGATTCAGAAACAGAGGATTGGGGTATCACAATCGCCAGCAGCAGTATTGTAGAAATTGTAAACCCCCGCGCGGTTAAATTGCCAAGCCGTTAGTAATATTATGTCGTGTAAAATAACTATTACAGTGATGGACGAACTCCGACTCCTCGAAACTGGGTTTTTTACCTAATCTGCGGGTTTTAACGAAGTATTTTCGTAAAAAACCCGGTTTCTGGGTCCCAATGCGTAAGTCCTATATTATTAGGTTTGTAGTGAGGAGTGAAGTCCTCATCAAAAATGTGAGGATTGAAGTCCTGACTACAAAATAATTACCAATTTTTCAAAAAAGACAGTAGGTATTGTTGTCCGCCTCAGTTTACGATACTTAATAGAACTTTTTTCCCAGATGAGGTAAAACACAATGCCTGATATTGTTGATATTGCCGTAGGTGCGGGTTCGTTCCAAACCCTGGTAACAGCCGTGCAAGTAGCTAATTTAGTAGACGCGCTCAAAAGTCCGGGCCCTTTTACTGTCTTTGCACCCAATGACGATGCTTTTGCGAAATTGCCGCCGGGAACTATCACAACCCTAGTGCAGAACGTTCCCCAACTGACTAGGATTTTGATGTTTCATGTCGTCTCCGGTAAGTTTATGAAAGCTGATTTGGCAAAACTCGGCTTTGTTACTTCCTTGGAAGGTTCGCCGATTAAAATTGATTGTTCTGACGGTTTTGAGGTGAAAAATGCTACAGTTGTCGCTGCGGATATCGAAGCTGATAACGGTGTGATCCATGTGATCGATAACGTAATTTTAATGGGATAATTTCGCCGTTTAATCTCGCTGCGGGAGCCAAGCAGGTGCTTTGCGGTGCCGCTTTGCTCCCGATCGCGCCCTTGTTTTTATCGGTTGAAGGTAATTTCAATATAAAAAAGTTGTCTTTTCGGCGGATGTATTTTAAGATGATTGTTTGAAAAAGTTTAAAAATCAATAATTATAATATAAGCAAACCAGTTTGGTGAGCACTATGCAAATCCTAGCCGCCAGCCTCAAAGCACAAGTCCGCCAGCGTACCTTGGAACTGCAAGTTCTCAACGAACTTACTGCAAAAGTTCAAGCCGCTCTCAGTGTTGAGGAAATTTGGTCTGCGTGTCTAGCACATCTCGATCGCCTGATTCCTACAGAGGCGATCGCCATTTTGATGCTACCGGACGATCGAATATACCTGGAACACTTACAGCCGTTAAGTGCTAGCGCCAAAGCCGAAATTGAAGGGCGCTTGCAAGCTGCTCGCAGTGAATGGCTTGCTGGCAATCGGGACTGGGCGCACAACATCGCTCCCCCACCAATTACTCAGTTTCAGTCTGTCTTGATGGCATCAGCCAACTCGGATGAAACTGAAGAATTGTTGGGAGTATTTTTCATCGGTGCAGAGCAGGAAAATGCTTTTAATTTGGAACATCTTTGTTTGCTCTACACGGTCGCTCAAATTTGTGCAAAACAGTTAATAACCTTAGCACGTAAAAAGAGCAGTGTCAAGGATAAAATTCAAAATAATTTTGCTCTGGATTCGGAAAGTCAAGAACTATTGTTGCGGGCTGTAATGGACGAGGCCCCGGACGGAGTTTTTGCGAAAGATAGAAACTTTAGATACATTTTTGTAAATAAAAGTTTTGCTGAATATGTGGGGAAAAATGTTGAGGAAATTATCGGCAAAGATGATATTGAATTAGGGTTTTCAGCCGAATTAGTATTTGGCGATGGCAACGGCCAAATTAGGGGCATCCGCGAGGAAGATCGAGCTGTGCTGGCTGGGGAGAGGGTTCGCAATCCCTACCAAGTCATCCTCTTTGAAGGTGCAAAACAGCACATCTTGGACACGCAAAAAGTGCCGCTATGCGATGCAGAGGGTAATATATTTGGGGTTTTGGGTTTTTCTAGAGAGATTGGTCAATTGCAGGTCACAGATGAAGCGAGGAATCAAAGCCAAGCCAAACTGCAAAAAATTACTGCTAGCGTACCCGGTACGGTATATCAAATTGACTTGCGTCCAGACGGCTCGATGGCATTCTCGTTTGTTAGTGCAGGCTGCCGGGAATTGTATGAAATAGAACCAGAGGTGGCTCAGCAGGATTTTAATGTAATTGTTGACATGATTCATCCCGAAGATCGAGATGATTTTCTCAACTCGGTGACGCTTTCTGCTGAAAATTTGCAGCCTTGGCGGTGGGAAGGAAGAATTGTCACTCCATCAGGAAAACTTAAATGGGTACAAGGAGCTTCCCAGCCAGAATTGCAAGCATCGGGAGAGATAGTTTACTACGGCTTGTTCACGGATATTAGCGCCCGGAAACAAGCTGAACGGAAGCTGCAACTTTATCAACAAATCTTTTTGAAATCCAACGATGCGATCGCGATCTTAGACCCCCAAGGCTATTACTTAGAAATAAATCAAGCTCACACGGCTTTGCTGGGTTACAGTTCGTCCAAATTGTGGGGAAAAACCCCTGCAAATCAGATGGGAGAACAGGCATTTGCGTCGGTACTGCAAAGCTTGGCAGAAACAGGGAGTTACCGAGGCGAAATGACCTGTATTAAGGCTGCGCAAGAAGGAATAGTTGAGGTGGAGCTTTCGGCTTTTGCGGTTCTAAATGATGCAGGGGATGTAGTTTGTTACGTAAGCGTCAAAAGAGACATCACCGAACGCAAGCGAGCTGAGGAAAAACTAAAACTTTACCGACAAATATTTTTAAACTCCAACGATGCGATCGTCATTATCGATGCTGACGGGTTTTTCCTGGAACAAAATCTTGCTCACCAAACGCTTCTAGAATACACAGACGCGGAATTAGAAGCAGAAGCTTCGCCACTGGTTGCGGGGGAGCGTTTTTCGGCAATTGCCCAAAGTTTAGCGAAAACAGGAAGTTTTCGGGGCGAAATTACTAACTGCACTAAAAAAGGCAAAACGCTGGCGATCGACGTTGCGGCATACTCTGTGATTAACAACGCCAATGATGTAATTTGTCACGTCTGCGTCAAGCGCGACATTACCGAACGCAAAAAGGGAGAAGAAGAACGGCAAAAATTTGTGTCGCTGATTGAAAACAGCAGCGATTTTATCGGTATGGCTACCCTGAAAGGCAAAACACTGTTTGTCAACGAAGCCGGACGAAAACTGGTGGGTGTAGAGAATCTTTCGGCAGTGCTTTATACGGAGATATGG
>NZ_JAUBQR010000269.1:0-8176 GCF_036701385.1 Microcoleus sp. Pol12B4
GAGCGATCGCCCCACATTCCGCTAACCTAGATATTCAGAACCTTCGCTACAGTGTTCACGTCTTTGTCGCCGCGTCCCGAACAGTTAAGCACAATGCGCGGATTGCCTGTTAGCTGCGGGCACAGAGTCTCTAAATAGGCGATCGCGTGAGAAGTTTCCAAAGCCGGAATAATCCCCTCCAACTGCGAAAGCCGCTGAAATGCTTCCAGCGCTTGTGCATCAGTTACGCTATAATATTCAGCTCGACCCGCATCCTTCAAATAACTGTGTTCCGGCCCCACACCCGGATAATCTAAACCCGCACTAATCGAATGCGGCTCGATTACTTGACCTTCATTATCTTGCAGCAAATAACTCATCGCCCCGTGCAGAACACCCACACTTCCTTTAGTCAAAGTAGCAGCGTGTTTCTCCGTATCCACACCTTCGCCCGCCGCTTCAATACCAATCAATCTGACAGTTTCTTCCCCGACAAACTCGTGAAAAAGACCCATTGCATTAGAACCGCCGCCGACGCAAGCTAATAAAATATCCGGCAAACCACCCCACTTTTCCTGACACTGAGCACGCGTTTCTTCACCGATTACCGCATGGAAATCGCGTACCATCATCGGGTAAGGATGCGGGCCCGCTACGGAACCGAGAATGTAATGAGTTGTTTCGACATTTGTCACCCAGTCGCGAATCGCTTCCGAAGTCGCATCTTTCAGCGTTCCCGTACCCGCAGCCACCGGCCGCACTTCGGCTCCCATCAACCGCATTCTAAACACATTTAAAGCCTGTCTTTCCATGTCGTGAACGCCCATGTAGACAACGCATTCTATACCGAAACGAGCGCAAACTGTGGCAGTAGCAACGCCGTGTTGACCGGCACCAGTTTCAGCAATTACCCGCTTTTTGCCCATGCGTTTTGCCAGCAATGCTTGAGCTAAAGCGTTGTTAATTTTGTGAGCTCCCGTGTGGTTTAAATCTTCGCGTTTGAGGTAAATTTGCGGGCCAGTTCCGTCTGCTTTAGCGTAGTGTTCGGTAAGGCGTTCCGCAAAATACAAAGGGCTGGGGCGGCCGACATAATCTTTGAGCAATTGTTGGAGTTGCTGTTGAAATTCCGGTTCGCTGCGGTATTGGTGGAAAGCGGCTTCTAGTTCAAATAAAGCCGGCATCAGGGTTTCGGGGACGTATTTGCCGCCGAATTTGCCGAATCTACCGAGGGAGTCGGGGCGTTGAGTGATGGTTTCGGTGGTGAGATGCAGGGGGGTGACTGTCATTAGATTTTAGATTTTAGATTTTAGATTTTTTAGATTCACGGGTAAGCTAGAGGCTTAGTGTCGATCGTACCAAATCGGTTGTGGACTTGAGCAGATCGAACAAATTTCATTATAATTCCTTGAACGCTTGACGGGCTAATACAATAAGTAGAAGATAGAGCGCATTCCGAGCGATCGCAACCATACCCCAATCCGCTAAAACTAGAAATACCAGTAAAAAAAGTTCAAGCATCTTAACCTATGGCAGCATCCAAACGCAAAGATTATGACAGCAAAACAACCGAGGGCAAACGAATAGTTTACTCCGAGTTTGGGAATGTTGACAACTCGGCAGCCCTCCAACGGGGAGTTGCCGAAGTTCCCCCCAATCAACAAAACCTCAAAATCGAAGCATCCCGAAAAGGGCGAGGCGGCAAAACAGTTACAGTCATCAGTGGCTTTCAGGAAAAACCCGAAACATTAGCAGCTTTGACAAAGCAGCTAAAAGCCCAATGCGGTACTGGCGGCACAGTCAAAGAGAATGAAATCGAAATTCAAGGCGAACACAAGCAAAAGCTGCTAGAAATTATCACAAAGTTAGGCTACAAAGCTAAAATTAGTGGAGGGTAAATTAGTCAATATTCCTCACTGTATGGGCGGGGCGGGTTTATGATATACTTAGTTTTAAACATAGATGGTTGGTAAAACCCGCCCCTACATCGCACAAATTATATTGTCGCGAATCAACCAGAAATGATATTACCAATTACCGCCAATTTTTAATGTACACTCGACCTTTAGCTCGTTTAATCGAACAATTGCAGCGCTTGCCCGGAGTCGGCCCAAAAACAGCCCAGCGTTTAGCTTTACATATTTTGAAGCGACCGGAAGAAGAAGTGCAAGCCCTAGCTAAATCTTTGATTGATGCCAAACAGCAAGTAGGTTTCTGTCAAGTATGCTTTCACTTATCTGCTGACCCTGTTTGCGAAATTTGTCGCAATACCAACCGCGACACTCATACCATTTGTGTAGTGTCAGAATCCCGCGACGTAATCGCTTTAGAAAAAACGCGGGAATACATGGGTAAATATCACGTTGTTGGCGGCGTTATCTCGCCGATGGATGGAATTGGCCCAGAACAATTGAACATTCAACCGTTAGTGCGGCGTGTCAGCCAGCAAAAGATTAAGGAAGTAATTATTGCTATTAGTCCCAGCGTGGAAGGCGAAACTACTACTCTTTATATCGGTCACTTATTAAAACCTTTTACCCTAGTAACGCGCATAGCTTTTGGTTTGCCGATGGGGGGAGATTTGGAATATGCCGATGAAGTTACATTGGCTCGCGCTTTGGAAGGAAGGAGGGAGTTGGATTAGTTGAAAATGGGTGATGGCTGATTTAAAAGTAACAGAAACGAACCGCGAAGGAAACGAAGGAAGAGAAAAGAGGAGGAAGAGTTCACAATTGATGCGACGATAGTTATATCCTAAGCTTCTGCGATTGCTTCGTGGAGGATCGCAATGACTAATTTGTAAGATATGAAACCCGCGTCGGCGGGTTTTGTCTGTGTAGCGACAGGTTGAAACCTGTCGGGTATTTGGTATTTGGTATTTGGTGTTTGGTTTCGTTGTTCCCTGTCGTCACTGCCGCGAAAGGGTAAACTGGACAAAGTTACCGAGAGTAAAAAATCATGGCTAAATTCGATCGACCTTTCACCTACCCCACAACCCGCAAAATCGACCAAACAGACGACTACCACGGCGTCAAAGTACCCGACCCCTACAGGTGGCTGGAAAATCCTGACTCAGAGGAAACCCAAGCTTGGGTGGAAGCCCAAAATGCAGTCACCTTTGGCTACCTCAACGAAATTCCGGCGCGGGAAAAAATCAAACGGCGCCTGACTCAACTTTGGGATTACGAGAAATACGGCATACCTTTCAAAGAAGGCGATCGCTATTTCTACTACAAGAATGACGGTCTGCAAAATCAATCCGTACTCTATACTTTAACATCCCTCGACAGCGAACCCAAAGTATTAATTGACCCCAACACACTCTCAGAAGATGGAACCGTTGCTTTGGGTAGCGTAGCTATCAGCGAAGACGGCAAACATATGGCTTACGGTTTGTCAACCTCCGGCTCGGATTGGCAAGAATGGAAAGTTCGCGATATCGAAACAGGTGCAGATTTATCGGATCATTTAAAGTGGGTGAAATTCTCAGGCGCCTCTTGGACTCACGACGGTAAAGGCTTTTTTTACAGCCGCTACGACGAACCAAACGAAAAAACCAAACTCGAAGATGTTAACTATTACCAAAAACTGTTTTATCACAAGTTAGGAACATCCCAATCTGAAGACGTATTAATCTACGATCGCCCCGACCAAAAAGAATGGGGATTTAGCGGCGGCGTCACTGAAGACGGCAAATATCTAATTATATCAGTTTGGCAGGGAACTGAAACAAAAAACCTGATTTTTTATAAAGACTTAACTGCCCCTGAATCGCCTGTTGTAGAACTGATTAACGAATTCGAGGCAGAGTACAGCTTCATCAACAATGAAGGCCCTCTGTTCTGGTTTCAAACTGACTTAAATGCACCCTGCGGTCGGGTAATTGCGATTGATACCAACAATCCCCCTCCTTTATCGCTCGCTGGCGATGACAGTCAAGGGAAATTTACAGAAATTATCTCCGAAGCAGCCGAAACCCTCCAAGGTATTGGCATCCTCAACAATCAATTTGTTGCTTCTTATCTGAAAGACGCTTACACCAAAATTAAAATCTTCAACTTAGACGGCTGTTTCGCGCGAGAAATAGCTTTGCCGGGAATCGGTTCGGCGGGAGGATTTGACGGCAAGCGGCACGATACCGAAACTTTTTATGCTTACACGAGTTTCACTACACCAAACACTATTTACCGCTACAACATGGTGACGGGCGAAAGCACAGTTTACCGCCAGCCGAATGTAGATTTTAACCCCGACGATTACCAGACAAAGCAAGTATTTTATCCCAGCAAAGACGGCACGCAAGTACCGATGTTCATCACCCACAAAAAAGGCTTACAGCTTGATGGCAATAATCCCACTTATCTTTACGGATACGGCGGTTTTGGCGTGTCGCTAACTCCGAGTTTTTCGATTAGCAATGTGGTATGGCTGGATCTGGGCGGAGTTTATGCGATAGCCTGTTTGCGGGGCGGTGGCGAGTACGGCGAAGCATGGCACCAAGCAGGGACAAAGTTGAATAAGCAAAATGTATTTGACGACTTTATAGCTGCCGCTGAATGGTTGATCGAAAACAAATACACCAAACCTGCCAAATTGGCGATCGCAGGTGGAAGCAACGGCGGTTTATTAGTAGGGGCTTGCATGACTCAGCGGCCGGAATTGTTCGGTGCGGCATTGCCTGCCGTCGGGGTTATGGATATGCTGCGCTTCCACAAGTTTACCATTGGTTGGGCCTGGACTTCGGAATACGGTTCTCCCGAAAATGCCGAGGAATTCCCGACAATTTACGGCTATTCTCCCCTGCACAACCTCAAATCGGGAACGTCTTATCCGGCGACAATGATTACAACTGCCGATCACGACGATCGCGTGGTTCCGGCCCACAGTTTCAAGTTTGCTTCTGCTTTGCAAGAAACCCACGCGGGAGAAAAACCCGTGTTAATTCGGATAGAAACTAAAGCGGGACACGGGGGCGGCAAGCCTACTGCTAAAGTGATTGAAGAATTGGCTGATGAATGGGCTTTTTTAGTCCGCGAACTCGATATTGACGCTTAGCAAGCTGCGTTAGGGTGTGCGATCGACGCAGTTTGATGATTTAAATAGAAAGACGGTGTAAAGGGCGATCGTACTTTTTGAATTCAAGGGCGATCGTTCTTTTTTGTCACCGAAATCCTGATATTAACATATATAATTTTCCACGTTTTTTTTATTAACTTTTGTAGCGTTGAGTGGCTATTATTACATTGCTGTGAGTTTACAGCACGCCAAATTAGTATAAGTATAAGTATAAATCTCTAGAAGTTTGGTCTTCTCAACTTTCAACAGCGATCGCACGTCAAAGCCAAAATCTGCCAATTTTTAGGAAATTAATATTTTCAGTATATTTACGGTTCAAGTTATCTGATCCAGCCTCGATATCACCAGACGAAGCACAGTGCTATGAGGGGTCATACCCCTTATGCTGATAAATCCGTAAGTAATTTACCATATAACTAACCTTAGACCTGATATCATTTTTCCCAAAAATAGAGCACCTTGCCTAATACAAAGGCTGTCACCCCTTATTCATGTTAGAATTTGCAGCCATCGGCCGCATCAGGACATCCAAGGGCGATCACAGTAAATCCTGTCTAATGATTGACTAACATCATACATAACAAATAGAGGTAACTATTATGTATCTTTAAAAAATAATTTTTAAAACTTTATAGTTGAAAGTTTATCGTCATCTATGAAAAGGGGTAGTTTAGATTTAGCAACCAAATTAACCAAAAATTAAAACCATCCAAACCAAATCTGTCAAATTTGTCAGCCGCGCAAACACGGAAATCTACCAATATGGAAACTAAAATCTTGAGACAAGCCAGCTATAAAGCAGAGACGGCTAGCCGAAAAAATCTAGCGATTGTGGATTCAAAAGTAGAAAACTACCAAGAGTTTCTCAGGGGAGTGAAAAGCGGTACCGAAGTAATCCTGCTCAATAGAACCCGGGATGGAATCGAACAAATTGCCGAAATAACAGCCTCGCGGCACAGCCTCAACAGCATTCAAATAGTTGCTCACGGCGCATCAGCATCAGTAGAAATCGGCTCAACAAAACTCAATATTGACAATATAGAAACCTATTCCAGCAAATTGCAGCAGTGGGGTAAAGCTCTCAACGAAACAGGTAGTATTCTGCTGTTAAGTTGCAACACAGGCGCCGGGGAATCCGGCATTGAATTCATACAAAAACTCAGCCAAATAACAGGAGCAAATGTTGCGGCTTCCAATAATTTAACAGGGAGTGCAGCACTAGGCGGCAACTGGCAATTAGAAATTGCCACAGGACAAATAAATACCGAAATAGCCTTTGAAAAAGAAGTCTTAGAAGGCTACACATCAGTCCTGGCTACCTTAGCGGCTGAAGAATTTAAAAATACAACAGTAATCGGGCCTTGGATATATGGAATTGGCAACCCCACTACATCTAACCCAGGCTTAACCGCAGGTAGTACAGTCAACCCCAGTGGCGTTATTCCCGCTTTAGGGACTGGCGATCCACCCGGAAGCGGTACTTTGAGATTAACCTCAAACGCCTTTGGACAAGCAGCTTTTGTAATCTACAACAACCCCATCTCCGCCACTGAGGGCCTGAGAGTTACCTTTGATTTCTTTGCCTATAACAGAGGTAATGTCCCTTCTTCAGGGGATGGTTCCCTCCTTGGTGCCGATGGAATTAGTTTTTTCCTCATTGACGGAACAGCTACGCCAACAGAAGCCGGAGGCTATGGTGGCTCTCTTGGCTATGCTCAAAATACTAATTCAAATTCACCCGGTATTGTAGGAGGTTATTTAGGTGTCGGATTAGACGAGTTTGGTAATTATTCTAGCGTTATTGCTGGAAAACAGGGTGGCATCTCGAACAATCCAAGTGATAGGCGACCTGATGCAGTAGGACTTAGAGGCAGGGCAAGCACAATCCCAACCGAAAATTATAAATTTTTAGGTTCTAGTCTTTTAACTAACACTTTGACTGGGGTTTCCATTGGCATAGACAATAAAGATACAATCATTCGCGCTGAAGCTAAAAGATCCGTCCAAATTACCTTATTCCCGACTACATCAGCAACACCTAACCGTCTTACAGTTGCCTTAGACTTGGACAGCAATGGCACATTTGATGCGGGCGAAACACTGATCGATATACCAAATTTGGAAACTATAAACGGAGCAGTGCCACGTACTTTTAAATTTGGATTTGCTGCTTCGACAGGGGGAAACACAAACATTCACGAAGTTAACAATGTCATCGTCCAAAGTATAGATCCGCCTACACTCGTAGCAGACGTTTCCATTGTTAAAAAAGGCCCGCTCTATGCCATACCCAATAGCACCATTACCTATACGATTACCTCCACAAATAACGGCCCAAACAGCGCCGAAAGCGTCCTGATTCAAGATCCGCTGCCTGCCGGCTTAACTTTCGTCAGCACTGACAACAACGGTAGTTTCAATCCCACAACGAGGACAGTCATTTGGCCGGCGATTCCGACTCTGGCTAACGGTGCTAGCGAAACCCGCACCATCACCGCAAGAGTTCCGGCAACAGTCGGCGCTGCCTTAACTAACACTGCCTATAGCACCTCCAGCACTTTCGACCCAAATCTAGCTAACAACAATAGTTCTCAACCCCTTTCTCAAGTCTCAACTACAATTGTTGATGCTCTGGCCGACGTTGTTACCACCAAAATCGGGCCTGTTACCGAAACTGTGGGTAGGACAGTCAGTTACACAATTTCCACAGTCAACAACGGCCCTAGCACAGCCGAAAACGTCATAATTACTGATAGCATTGTTCCCAATTTAACAATAGTTAGTCTATCCAGCGGTACTTACGATCCAATTAGTGGCATTGTCACCTTCTCATCTGTTCCCAGCTTAGCCAGCGGTGCTCCTGCTGCGATTACCAATACAGTTAGTTTCATCGCACCCCCAGATGCCAGCGTCAGCAACACCGCCAGAAATACCTCCGCTACCCCAGATCCTTTTCCTGAAAACAACAACGGCACTGATCCGCTGGCTAAAGTCACAACCACTCTGACACCTAGTGCCGATGTTGTTACCACCAAAACCGGGACTACTACCGAAACTGTGGGTAGGACAGTCAGTTACACAATTTCCACAGTCAACAACGGCCCTAGCACAGCCGAAAACGTCA
>NZ_JAUBQR010000270.1:0-8134 GCF_036701385.1 Microcoleus sp. Pol12B4
GGAGATTCGTGAGGCAAATGGTCGTGCTCATCGTGACTGTCGCCAGTTGATGCCAATTCCTTAACGTTCATCGCTCCGGGGCCAAAAACAACACCGGGTTGCAAGAGTTGGCGCTTGATAGCGCTGTCATTGCCCCGGAATTCGCCCTCAAAAGTGCTGAAATACATCCGAAACATATAAAACGCGGTCATCCCGGCCGTCAACCAGCTAACAGCCCACAGAGCCGGATTTGCTGCGAAGGCGCTGGCGAGAATTTCGTCTTTTGACCAAAAACCAGCAAACGGGGGAATGCCGCAGATTGCCAAATTTCCGATTAAAAAGCAAGAAGCGGTAATCGGCATATATTTCCGCAAGCCGCCCATGACTCGCATATCTTGAGCGAGTGCGGGGTTGTGGCCGACGACATCTTCCATACCGTGAATGACTGAACCCGAACACAGGAACAGCATTGCTTTGAAGTAAGCGTGTGTCATCAAGTGGAAAAGTCCGGCACTGTAAGCGCCGACGCCCATTGCCATCACCATGTAGCCGAGTTGGGATATGGTGGAGTAGGCTAAGCCTTTTTTAATGTCATTTTGGGTAATCGCGATCGAAGCACCCATAAATGCGGTAAAACAGCCAGTACAGGCGATCAAATTCATGACGGCCGGCAGCCCTTCAAACACCGGGTACATCCGAGCGATCAGGAAGACGCCGGCGGCTACCATTGTCGCTGCGTGGATCAGAGCCGAAATCGGTGTCGGGCCTTCCATTGCGTCTGGGAGCCATACGTGGAGGGGGAATTGAGCGGATTTGGCTGCTGGCCCCAAAAATATGAGCACGCCGAAGATAGTCGCCAGAGTCGCGCTGAGAGCACCGGATTCGACTAATGAGTGTAGACGTTCGCCCATCACCTCAAATTCAAAGCTGCCGGTGGCCCAGTAAATGCCGAGGATGCCCAGCAGTAGACCGAAGTCGCCGACGCGGTTGGTGACAAAAGCTTTTTGGCAAGCGTCAGCAGCGGGTTTGCGATCGTACCAAAAGCCAACTAGCAGGTACGAACACATACCTACGAGTTCCCAAAAAATGTAAATCTGAACGATATTCGGGCTGATTACCAGACCCAACATCGACGCGCTAAAGATGCTCAGGTAGGCGTAAAAGCGCACGTACCCGTCATCGTGGGCCATGTAGCCGTCGGTGTAAATCATCACCAAAAAGGCGACCGTAGTGACGATCGCCAGCATCACCGACGTTAGGGGGTCGATAATATAGCCCATATTCAGCGAGAAGTCGCCAGCAGAAGCCCACTGAATACTGCGGGTGTAGGGTGCGTGGCCCTGTAGTTGACTCCACAGCAATGCGAAGGAGAGTACCATTGACCCTCCGAGCGCGGAGACGATTAATATCGCATTCGCTTGTCGGAGCTTGTTGGTTGCCTGGTTAAAGGTGATTAAGCCTAGACCTACTAGCATTGCGCCTGCCAGCGGCAGGACAGGAATCAGCCAAGCATATTGATAAAGCAGTTCCATGACTGATAGGTAGTTTAAAGTTTCTACTAGATATTGACAAAACTGTAAACAATTGTGACACACGCCTGCGCCACTGGGCCAAAATACTTGATCCAATTCTTTAAGTATTGCTATATCTGAGTGCAATCGCGAGCTAGACGATTGCACTACTTTTTTCCTGGCGAGCGAGACGATCGCACCCTACTGCGAAAATTATTATTCCCGTGGCAATGGAAACTATGTGATAAATCTCACAGTCCTGTGCCTTCAAGACTGCGAAATTTATTTTGGTGTCCGATGGTTGATGCACAAATGGGGAATGCCTTCTGCTTTCTACATAAAAGCCGAATGCCTTCTAAACAAGAGCCGAATGCCTTGGGAGCATTACCGATTGGCTAATTCCTGAAGTTGCAGCCGTTGAGATGAGGAAGCTACGTGAGCTGCGAGCATCCAGGAATCCAGAGTCCGCCGCAGTTCCTCGCGCCCTTGGTAGTCTTCCAATCTAAATCGAACTTTATCGCCCTCAAACAAAATCAGCGTGGGCAGACTTGTCAACCGATAAGTGTGGGCCAATTTGAAACATTGATCGGCATTCACCCCGACCAGCTTGACTTTTTCTGCCCACTGTGCCTCAAAAGTCTTAAGCGTGGGGTCGATCGCGCGGCACAAACCGCACCAAGGAGCCGAAAAGTGAACTAAAACGGGGGTAGAGGCTTGAAACACCTCTTGTGCAAAAGTGCGTTCGCTAACCGACAACACCATGATCCCTCAAAATTTAATAATTTTTTTTCTATCCTAGGGATCATGCTACCAGTATATGTTCCTAGTGACACGCATCAAAAAAGGATGAATTTCCCAAAGCAAACCAGTAAAAATGACTACACCTACGTAGGAAGGGCGCAGAAACTCAAGCAAATCAAAGGTTTGACGCTTTTGTAGGATTGCCAAAAAAGGCATGATTGAGGTTCGAGATTTGATGGTTTCAAAGGATTCTCCAAAACGAGCCTGAAGTCGTCTGTCGCCGTGCCACACTCCGAACAGGTGGTGAAGTACCAAACCGATGGAAGTGACCAGGGTAAAGCTAGTGCCAATCCACAGGGTGTGGGCCACGCACCAAATCACCTGTCCCACCATTTGCGGGTGACGGGTGATACGAATGATGCCAGTTTCGTAGAGGTGAACTTGGGGCTTTTGGACGGCGGCAATTTCTAGGAGGTTGAAAGTTGCTGGGTACAGAAACAGAAAGGAAATTGCCGAAAGTATCCAAACAGCAGGTTTAACTCCGGGTAATCCCTGTACTTGCCAAAGCTGTACGCCGTCGTAGCGGTGGTTGAAAAAGTAGACAATCAGAATGACGGCTAGCGGCAAACTGACAAGGGCAAACAAAACGCGATAAAGTCTCGGCCCGATCAGCTTTTCACCTTTGGGCCGGAGGGCTGCTAAACCGCTGTGGGCGATCGCAAAAACCAGTAACAGGCCCAGAATAACTAAGTGGGAGTCGAGCGCCAAGTCGATCGTCATTGCAAATATTAAGAAAAGTTATTGATTCTCGGCCAATTTGTGTCACAAAGTATCTATGGGAGCATTCAGCGGTTATCAGTCAGTTAACTGTTCACTGTTCGCTGTTGACTGTTGACTGTTGACTGTTCGCTGTTCGCTGTTGACTGTTCGCTGTTTGCTGTTCGCTGCCTACAGTCAACCGTCAACTGACAACTGACAACTGACAACTGACAATTTAGATATATGTCTGACCTTCCTTTCACTTTAGACCAGTTACGCATTCTCAAGGCGATCGCCTCTGAAGGAAGCTTCAAACGCGCCGCGGACAGCCTCTATGTATCCCAGCCAGCAGTTAGCTTGCAGGTGCAAAACTTAGAGAGACAGTTGGACGTGCCGCTGTTTGACCGGGGGGGGCGGCGGGCGCAACTGACCGAAGCCGGACACCTGCTGCTGAGTTACGGCGAGAAAATTTTATCGCTTTGCCAGGAAACTTGTCGAGCTCTGGAAGACTTGCAAAATCTCCAAGGCGGTACTTTGATCGTCGGCGCTTCTCAAACAACGGGAACCTATTTGCTGCCCCGGATGATTGGGATGTTTCGCCAAAAGTACCCGGATGTAGCTGTACAGCTTCACGTTCACTCGACCCGCCGCACGGCATGGAGTGTTGCCAACGGGCAAATCGATTTGGCAATTGTTGGCGGAGAAATTCCTACCGAACTTGTAGAAGCTTTAGAAATTGTTCCTTACGCTGAGGACGAACTGGCTCTGATTCTTCCTCCGTCTCACCCGATGGTACAACAAGAAACTATCCAAAAAGAAGACCTTTACAAATTGCAGTTTATATCCCTCGATTCGCAGTCTACGATCCGCAAAGTAATCGATCAGGTACTGACTCGCTGCGGCATAGACACGCGCCGCTTGAAAATAGAGATGGAACTAAATTCGATCGAAGCCATTAAAAATGCCGTTCAGTCCGGGCTGGGTGCTGCTTTTGTCTCGGTTTCGGCGATCGAAAAAGAGTTGCTCATGGGCGTCTTGCACAAATCTCAAATGGATGAAGTTTTGGTAACTCGCATTTTGTCACTGATTTACAACCCCAACCGCTACCGTTCTAAAGCAGCAGAGGCTTTCAGCAATGAAATTTTGCCCCAGTTTGCTACTTATTCGACCATCCTGGAGAAGAAAGAACCCCCGGCGCTCGATTTGGGATTCATAGAAATAGGAACTCCCAACTCGGCGGGAAGTTAATCTCTTAGGTCGCTGGCAGTTAGCAGTTCGCGGTTAGTTGAGAAATCGAAATCTGATTTAACAATCGCTTTTTCTTCCCTCTTCCCTCTTCCTTCTTCCCTCTTCCTTCTTATTAGCAAACAAAAATGGAAGTTTACTGCACCCGACCGGGCTGCCCGCGCCCTCAAAACTATTTTCCTGACCTCGATGACAGTTCGCGGCTCAAAACGGTGCAGCAAAAGTTTTGCACCGCTTGCGGGATGCCCATGATTTTGAGCGGGCGCTATTTGCCCGTGAGGTTGTTGGGTCAAGGCGGTTTTGGGGCGGCATTTTTGGCCAGAGACCGCTATACTCCCGCGATGCGGCAGTGCGTTGCTAAACTTTTGCAGCCCTCGGTAAATCTGACTCCGGCCCAGCTAAAAATCGCTCAAACTCTTTTTGAACGGGAAGCGGCGGTGCTGGAAGAACTGGGAAACGAACATTCCCAAATTCCGAGTTTGCTGGCTTTTTTTGAGCTGACTGTTACGAGTTTGCAGCCGGGAAAAAACGATCAGTTTTTCTATCTGGTTCAAGAATTTATTGACGGTAAAAATTTGGAGGATGAACTAGCTGTTAAAGGCAGGTTTTCGGAGGCGGAAACGGTGGAGGTGCTGCGGGAAATTTTGAAAGTTCTCGATTTTGTACACTCTCGCGGTTCGATTCACCGGGATATTAAACCTGCTAATATTATGCGGGGTAAAAATGGTCGGCTTTATTTATTAGATTTTGGGGCTGTTAAACAAGTAACACAAAGTGTTGGGAGTGCAAAAGCTTCGACTGGTATTTATTCTTTGGGTTACGCTCCGCCAGAACAGATGAGCGGGCAAGAAGTTTATCCGGCAACGGATTTGTATGCTTTGGCTGTGACTTGTATTACTTTGCTGAGTGGTTTGCAGCCGACGGAGCTTTTTGATAGTTACAGAAACGAATGGAATTGGCAGTCGCGGGTGCAGGTAAGTTCGCGTTTGGCTCACGTTCTCGATCGAATGTTATTATCAGCTCCCAGCCAGCGTTTTCAATCTGCGAGTGAGGTGGAAGCGGCTCTGATGTCTCGGCCTCAACAACATTCTCAACAACCTACAGTCGTGGTGGCACCGCCTCCGATACCTCTTCAACCGACTCTGCCTCCTCCTGTACGGGTTCCTGCAACACCTCCAGGAGGGCTGCAACCTTCGCAGAGAGCGACTTTTTCGATTTGGGAGGTTTTGTCGGGGGCAGCGTTTACGGGTTTTGAGGGAGGGGTGCTGGCGATCGCCCTGACGAGTTTGTTGCCCTCTCCTGGCTTGAGTATCGGATTGTTGGGGATGATTGTGGCGGGTTTGATTTACGGGCAGTACCGCAGGGCGATCGAACAAACTGAGATGTTGATTATTGGCGCAGGTACTGTGGCTTTGCTGTGGTTTTTCCCGGCTTTGCAGACGGCGGCAGTTGCGATTTATCCCAATTCTCCGATCACTGGCGTGTTGTTCGTGGGATGGTTGGGTGCTTTGGGTGCGATCGCTGGCACAGCTATTTTTCGATTGATTTATAAGTTACTTTCAAACGTTTTTTAATGTAATAGTCATCTGCAGAAAAGCCTGTTTTGAACAGGCAAGATGCCTGTTCCACAATAATTATGGGAGATGTCTAATTTAAAATGCACACTCAGAAATCTATCTACCCTAATTGGGTGATTGCTTGGGGCCCAGAAGCCCGATCGCACCCTGCAACTTGGGAAACTTCCGGTTTTGCCATAATCGGAGCTGAACCCACCTTCAGCCCCAATCAGCGATTTGTGCTGGTAGGTGACTGCTGCTTCGATCGCACTCCCATGCTCAAACAACAGATTGATACCGAGGGATTGACCGATTTGGCGATCGTCGGGCGGCTATGGGAACAGTCAGGCCCTCAAACTTTGAGCTTACTGGAAGGACAATTTGCCGTGGCAGTGTGGGATAGAGACGAGCAAACCTTGTGTCTCGGGCGCGATCGCGTGGGAGCCAAAACCCTCTATTACACCCGTACAGGAACGACTTGCTGGATCGCGCCTCGACTGCGATCGCTCAATCCGTATCACGATCGAGAACTTGATTTAGTTGCTTTGCGCGACTACTTGTGCTGCGCCTTTGTACCCGGAGCACAAACGCTGTGGGAAGCCGTGCGAGAGTTGCGGCCCGGTAGCTACCTATACTTACCGGATATTGAGAGACAGAGATACTGGCAGCCACAGGAGCAAATTACTAATGCCAATCGCCCTTTGGAATGGCACAGTCAACAAGTGCGATCGCTTTTGGAACAACTGGTGCAGGAAGCGCTACCAGCGGGAGAACCAGTCGCAGCATATCTTTCGGGCGGTATTGATTCAAGTTGCGTCGCGGCGATCGCCACAAGGCTGCACGATCGTCCGGTACACACTTTCTCGATGCACTTTGGCGCTCAATATCCCAGCGAGATTGAATTTGCCAACATCGTCGCAGCACATTGTGGCACTGAGCACCACGTTTTGGAAGTTTCGCCAAAGCAAATTTGGGAGTTGCTACCGGAAACGCTGGCGGCGATGGATGATCCGGTGGGGGAAGGCTTGACGGTTCCCAATTTGCTGTTGGGGCGATCGGCAAAGCAATTCGCAGACGTGGTACTCAATGGCGAAGGTGGCGATCCGTGCTTTGGCGGGCCGAAAAATAAGCCGATGTTACTCAACAGTTTGTATGGTTCGATTCAGGGTAAAGCCGATCCGATCGCAGCTTACTTGACTTCGTTTCAAAAATGCTATGTGGATTTGCCACGTTTGCTGAAGCCGGAGGTTTGGGAAAAGGTGAAGAATGCGCCTTCCGTCTTTGCTGAGGAATTGCAACAGACAGAAACGACGTTTTTGAATCGGCTGATGCGGCTCAACATTGAGTTTAAAGGAGCCGATTACATTTTGACCAAGGTGAATAATCTCACGGCTGCGGCGGGACTAAAAGCTCGATCGCCCCTATTCGATGCGCGGATGGTGGCACTGAGTTTGCAAATTCCGCCAGAATATAAGCTTTCGGGCGCACAGGAAAAAGCGGTTCTCAAGGCTGCTGTGGCGGATTTGCTGCCCGATGTCATTGTCAACCGTCCGAAAAGCGGCATGGTGATGTCGATGCAGCAGTGGTTTTTGAGGGATTGGCAGCGGCAAGCGCGATCGTTGTTGCTGAATCGTCATGCGGCGATCGCGCCTTACCTCGATCGAACACTAATCGGCGAGTGGCTAAACTATCGTGGCGAAGTTTTTCCCCGCTATGGGCTGAAGCTGTGGCTGCTGGTGACACTAGAAATTTGGTTACAAGTGAATCGCCGTTAGTTCTCCCAAATTAGGACACGGCGCCGTGCCTTTCGTCGTGTCAACTTCAGCAGTTGACGCCCAAATTTATCGCTCGACAGTGGCATTTTCCCTATGCGGTTTTCGCTCTTGTTTATAGAACCGATTTGATATCTTTTAGGCTGCCAGCTTTTTAATCATCAGCCTAATAATATGAACTCCCGTTGTATTGGAATGATTAAACCGCAGAGGGCGCAGAGGATACAGAGAAACGGAAGAGACAGATGAATGATTCCGATGCCAACAGATTTGATATAAAACGAAGATTCACCTTGGTCGTCTAATGAGCCTGAACTCTCTCAAAATTATTAACGAGGATTTTGCACTTTTCTATCCAAGAATTTCATATCATGTCCGATCGATTAATCATAATATCCCGGTCGGGGCGAGTTTTTGATATTGTCAATTATTGGCAGGTATTCTTGGTGAACTCGCCCTACAAAAATCGCGGTTCCTCGACCGGACATGATATCAGGGTAGTGGCCAAGAAGTAATGATGGTAAGATAGTAGCCTTGATAAGTTTTTTGTCAACTATGCCGAATTGTCCCG
>NZ_JAUBQR010000271.1:0-8054 GCF_036701385.1 Microcoleus sp. Pol12B4
GCAATGTGGGCGATCGCATTTGGATCGACTGCCATTGTCGAACCGGGATTGAACCCGAACCAACCCAACCACAGAATCAAACAGCCCAGGGTGGCAATGCTCATATTATGTCCCGGCATCGCCACAGTATCGCCGTCGCGGTACTTGCCGATCCGTGGCCCCAAAAATGCAGCCCCCATCAAAGCCGCCCAACCGCCTACCGAGTGAACCACTGTCGAACCGGCAAAATCCCAGAAGCCTGCTTTTGCCAGCCAGCCACCGCCCCAAATCCAGTGTCCGGTAATCGGGTAAGCAATTCCTACTAGCAGCAAGCTGAAAATTAAGAATTCAAGGAATTTAATTCGCTCTGCAACTGCTCCAGAAACGATTGTGGCAGCAGTTCCCGCAAAAACTAATTGGAAAAAGAATTTAGCGTTAAGAGGCACTCCCGTCCAGTTTAATGCGCTGAAAATGCCTTGATAAGCGTCTCCTGTGGCGGGGCTGTTGTCAGCTACGTTCCACAGGAAAAATCCGCCACTGGTGCCGATAAAACCGTTGCCGTTGCTGAACATTAAGGCAAAGCCGATCGACCAAAATGCGATCGTTGAAAGTGCAAAAACAATCAAGTTTTTGGACAGCACGTTAACCGCATTTTTTTGGCGACAAAACCCGGTTTCCAACATACCGAAACCGGCGTTCATAAAGAACACTAGCATCGCCGCCACCATGACCCACATGGTATCCATGCCCACCTTAAGGCTTGCTAATTGTTCCTCGGTGGTTGGCGCGGGAGCTGTTTGGGCTACGGCCGCATATCCCCAAACCAAGACGATGATTGCAGCTAAAGGTATGCAGGCTTGCCAACTTGGAGTGAGGCTGGCGATCGCCCGTGCTAATTTATTCAACCTGTTGACTTTCGTAAAAAATTTAGCTGCTGGCAAATTTAAAGCCTCCCGCCTGACTTGTTTCGACTTTTTCTTTCCGACAGTCATTTTAATCACTTTTACCCTCTTTACGGCTAGTAAGCTCAGCAATATTCGGAAAACTTTCCAATTTTACTACGAAAGTTTATGGATTATTTGTTCATATTGAGATAGTTTTGATAGCCTAGCTCTTCTAGTTGATTTTGTTTTTTCATTACTGATTCGGACAAAGTTTTGCGGTACAGCAGGACTCGCTCTAGTAATTCTGGCTGATGAGCTGCTAGTATCTGAACTGCCAGCAAGCCAGCATTCTTAGCGTTGCCGATCCCCACTGTTGCTACGGGTATCCCGGCTGGCATTTGCACGATCGAGTACAGCGAATCTAGGCCTTGCAGGTGGCGGCTCGGTACCGGCACGCCAATTACTGGCAAGGGCGTTAAAGATGCTACCATACCCGGGAGATGCGCCGCTCCTCCGGCTCCTGCGATAATGACTTTCAAGCCTCGTTGGTGGGCGGTTTGGGCGTATTCCACCATGCGCTCAGGGGTGCGGTGCGCCGAGACTATCGCCACGGAGCAAGCAACACTGAATTCTTCGCAAACTGCGATCGCATCTTTCATGGTTGGCAAATCCGAATCGCTACCCATGATAATTCCAACTGTCGCTTGATTCATAAATTTTTCAGATTTGAGATTTCAGATAAATGCTAATTTTAAATGATTGCGTTAACTCCAATTTAGATATTTTGTACCAAAACTGACCCTTAAAAGCAATTTGGCCACAAGCCCCTGTCTGAGCTACCCTGGAGCCAGCAAAAAGCAAAAAGCTCCCCCTCCTCATCGCCAGCCACCGGATTTATCCGTAGCGAATATTAAATCTAAAATCTAAAATCTAAAATCTAAAATCGGATGACTGAAGCCACAACCCTACCTGCCGCCCGCACAGATATTCTCAATGTTCGCCTCCCAGGTTGCAAGGATTTGCAGATGCTTGCTGTTGACGAAATGGGCATCATTCAAGAAGTTTGGCCGATGGACGCCGTATTTAAACGGATTTGTCCTCCCGATTTGCAAGTGCTTGATGTAGCAGGCGATTGGCTTTCTCTGGGCGGTGTTGACTTGCAGATTAACGGCGCCCTCGGTTTTGCTTTTCCCGATTTGGAAAGCAAGCATATTGAAATGTTGCCGAAAATTTGTCAATTTTTGTGGAATCAGGGAGTCGATGCTTTTTTGCCGACTTTGGTGACAACTTCGCTGGATAAGTTTAGGCGATCGCTCTCGACTATAGCTGATTATATCCGCACTGTACAAACCGCTGCTCCCGCAACAATTAAGCCCAAAACAGCGGAAATTATCGGTGTTCACCTCGAAGGCCCTTTTCTCAACCCCCAGAAGCGAGGAGCTCACCCAGTTGAGTTTTTACTACCGCTCACTATAGAAAATGTCAAGCAAGTTTTAGGAGATTGTGCCGATATTGTCAAAATAATTACTTTAGCGCCGGAGTTAGACAGCACTGGCGAAGTAATTTCCTATTTGCAAAGTTTGGGAATTTCCGTGAGTCTCGGACACTCTCAAGCGACGGCAGAGCAAGCCCAACAAGCCTTTGAGCGGGGAGCTTCAATGGTAACTCACGCTTTTAATGCGATGCCGAGTTTGCACCACCGAGAACCGGGTTTGTTGGGAGCGGCGATTGTTCATCCGGGCGTAAAATGCGGTTTAATTGCTGACGGGAAGCACGTTTCTCCGACAATGATTGATTTTTTTCTGCGCGCTGGTAGGTATGAAAAAGGCGTTTTTTTAGTGAGCGATGCTTTGGCTCCTTTGGGTTTGCCTGACGGTGTTTATCCTTGGGATTCCCGACAAATTGAAGTCAGAAAAGGTACAGCTTGGGTAAGATTAGATTATCACTCGCCCCTGGAATCTGCTACTTTGGCGGGTACAACTCTGCCGCTGTTGGCAGGAGTGCAGAATTTGGTGGAGTGGGGGATTTGCGATGCCGAAAGTGCGATCGCCCTGGCAACTGAATCTCCGAGAAGGGCAATCGGAATTTCGGGAATTATGGGCAAATCGGCAACTCAATTGTTGCGCTGGAATTTAAATGTGGCGACAAAGGAATTGACTTGGCATCGACTTTTTTAGCCTGTTATACCATTCTAGATTAAAGAATTGAAACAGTGGGAATCCGCGAACTGGTATTACCCGATAGATTTCAGATTTTAGATGTGCCGTTTTCATCGAAAATCTAAAATCGCTAACCTAAAATCTGTAGTTGCAAGTTGCACATTTTCGGAACCGGATTGCTATATAATATCTAACCGTTGGCAATAACTCAGCAGCAGGCAGATCGATGAATTTGGTAGACGACAAGACTATAGTTAGACAGTATTTTAACTCGACGGGCTTCGATCGCTGGCAGCGAATTTACGGCGAGGGCAAAGTCAATAAAGTTCAGCTAGACATCCGCACCGGGCACCAGAAAACGGTGGATACAGTCATCGAATGGCTGCAAGCTGACGGCAATTTGTCCGGGCTTTGTGTCTGCGATGCTGGCTGCGGTGTTGGATCTCTGAGCATTCCTCTGGCTGACGCTGGGGCAATTGTTTGCGCTAGCGATATCTCGGAAAAGATGGTAGCAGAAGCTTACGATCGATCGACAGCAGTTCCCGGCAAGCTCTACAACATCTCCTTCGCTGCCCAAGATTTGGAAGCCTTAACCGGCAAATTCCACACAGTGATTTGTTTGGATGTGCTAATCCACTATCCTCAAAATAAGGCGGCAGAAATGATCGCTCACCTGAGTTCGATCGCCGAATCGCGACTAATTATTAGTTTTGCCCCCAAAACTTTAGCACTCACCGCCCTCAAAAAAATTGGTGAACTTTTCCCCGGCCCAAGCAAAACTACCCGGGCTTACCAGCACCGCGAAGCTGATATTATCAAAATCCTAGAAAACAATGGTTTTGTTATTAACAGAACAGCGATGACTAGCACTAGCTTTTACTATTCTCGCTTGCTGGAAGCTGTGCGGAAATAGGTTAAAAATATCTGCAAAAAAGCTAATTTATCATCAGCCTAGGGTGCGCTACGCGCACCTTCCCTTCCCAGAGTTAGGCCAGTGAACATCTCTACTATGCGATTGCTTTGCGGAGGCTCGCAATTACAAGTAAGACACGCACCGCGCACATTAGATATCAACAATTAGATGTTTTTCCCTCCTCCTTCTTCCTTCTTTATTTTTTCTTCTCCCTTCTTCCCTATTCAATAAATATTATGTCAACGTTAATCTTAATTCGCATTTTTATAGCAACGGCAGCAGTATTCGGAGGTTTATCCGTTGCAGGCGGTGCTTTCGCCTCTCACGCTTTGAAAAATCAATTGAGCGATCGAGCTTTAACCATTTTTGAGACCGGCGCGCGATATCAAATGTACCATGCCCTGGCTTTATTACTCGTCGCTTTACTCTTGAGCCGCGCCCAAGAGTCTCAAACCTTTTTTGCAGTGGCTGGATGGGCTTTTATTGCGGGTACAATCATCTTTTCAGGCAGTTTATACGCCCTGAGTTTGAGCGACATCAAATGGCTGGGTGCAATTACGCCACTGGGGGGAGTTGCTTTTATTGTTGGTTGGGGATGTTTGGCAGTAGCAGCTTTTAGTTTTAAATAGGCAATTGGTAAATTTGAGGGAATTCCCAATTCCCAATTATCTAATTTTCAAAAACATCGCTGGAAAACATCTCAGTCAGAGTACGCAAGTAAGGTACAAATACCGTTAAATCTTCAGCAGGAAGCCGCTCGCATATTTCCCAAAATAAAATCAGCAGCATATCCTGCACTAACTCCCAACTAACATGAAGTTTGGGGTACAACATCACGCAAATTGGAAACAATTCTTGCTGTACCGGATGAATGTTACCTTCCAAAACGCACCAGCACAAATAGCTTTGAAAAATCTCGACATCCCGGATACCAGAAATTTTTACCTCGCGATCGCTCAAATACCCGCTGCTGCTGCGGTATCCTTGATGCTGGGAACTAGCTCGATCGTACACTGCACTAGCAATCTGAGTCGTGTGCTGCAACAAATGCTGAACGGCTAATAAATCTCTTGAATTCGGGGGCTGATTCGCCGCAGCCTCGTTAATCTCTCCGTAGGGAATGTGCAGGTAGTCGTCTACAACTTTTAAGTAGGGCGCAAATTCCGTTCGCTCTGACTCTGAAAGACATCCTAACAAGATTTTGCTAGTGTATTGAAACTCCATTGTCACAAATCCCAGCACTAATGGATCTGTCTCTGAGTATTTTCGCCTCACTTTGATAATATCTTTTCCCACCAGCACTGACAAGCGAAAAACAGGTTCTCTATCCGCATAAGCCTCTATTGCTTTCCGATATAAGGTACGAGTATCTGCGGCAATTTCTAAAGAATTAATTAAACTTGGATCGATCGCGTGCCGCTGTATTTGTTTCCCTAAAAGAGCTTCTACTCTACTCCAAGCTATCTCGCTGGCTAATTTCAGGGTATCTGTCAATTTTTCAACTATTGGGGCTCTATTTTCCTCAAAATTAGTTAAATCGAGGCTGGGGAGAATTTGGCGTGGCGCTTGGTTCTCTCGTGCCGCCACTGTACTGTAATATTTTTTTGCCCAGCTAACTGCGAAGGAAGAAACGCTGACACCTTTAGCTTTTGGAAGTTTGTCATGGTCCGATCCGGTAATACCTTGAGACGCCTGATTTACGCCCTGTTGAAGTTGGTCGGCTGCTGGTAAAGATTTTGAAGATATTTGTGAAATACCCGTCATGATAAACCTCGTTTTTTTATTAAGTCGCACCCGATGGATTCCCCTAAATTTTAATGTTGTTAACTACAATTTTCTGCATTTGTACGCAGACAGTCATCAGCCATTACGCTTAAAGCTATAAGCCATTTGGCTGGAGTGCCTGCATCTTTTATACGCTGCACGTTAATAACATTATTTATTGTGCGATCGATCACCATCACCCTGTGATCGCGACCCTAATGTATTTTTTTGACGTATAAAGAAGGCTGGAAATAAATTTAATTTGTCTTAAAAGCTGAAAATTAAAGTTAAGTCTGCTTAAAAAAAACTGCTGCTTGAAATACCTTATCTTTGTTTTGGATCGCTTTGGTTGAGCGCCTTCGTTTCTTCTAGAAGCTAGGCTACAGCACGATCTAGGGGTGACTTTAGTTAATTTATTTCTATAGCTGAATTAAAAATGTATTTTGAGTCTGGCGATTGTTAGGAAATCCTAACAAATTTAACGATCGGCTTTTCTAAATAAAAAATTAAATTTGAGATTAGGATGAGATTTATGTGCATTTCGTTAAGGCAATTGCCAGGGCCGTTTTTTGCGATCGGTTTTTTAGCTTCCCCGTGAAGCGAAGCTATCCCGTAGGGAAGCGCCCGCAATTGATCGTCGTCCATTCGATCGGCAAACAACCCTTCAAAACCGGAATTAGCTAGTGACTCGCCCGATCTCTCCCACATTTTGCCCACTCTGACTGGTTCGATCCCGGAGGCCGAAGGTCCAAGCCTGCCCCTACAACGATAGGATTAGGTTGATGCGGGCCCCACGGGCGATCAATCCTCACAAACAGCACGGCCAGTATGTCTTTAAGGCTATGCCTTCGGGTAGGATTAGTAGGACGAGAGGAAGTGGATAAAATGAGCGCTAGTAGCAATTCAACAGAAATTAAGTTCGGAACCGATGGGTGGCGGGGACTGATTGCCCATGACTTTACTTTTGCCAACGTGCGAAAAGTCACTCGGGCGATCGCCAGTTACCTAGAAACCGCTTACACCAAAGACCGCCCAGTTCTAGTCTCCTACGATACCCGCTTTCTGGCAGACGAGTTCGCCCGCACCTCGGCGGAAGTATTGGCAGATTTGGGATGGACGGTGAAAGTGGTCGATCGAGATTGCCCCACACCAGTCATCGCCTACAGCGCCAAGCATCTCAACTCCGCAGGAGCCCTGATGTTCACGGCTTCGCACAATCCCGCACCTTATTGCGGCATCAAATACATCCCCGACTACGCGGGCCCGGCTACCCCGGAAATTACTGATACCATTGTGGCAAATATTGCTGGTGCTTCTGATGTCCCAGCCAAAGGCAGCCACAACGATAAAATCTCCACTTTTGACCCGAAACCCGAATATCTGAAGTTTCTTTATACTTTGATCGATGTGGAGCGGATTCGCTCTGCTAAGTTGAAGGTGAAGTACGACGCTCTCTACTCGACTTCTCGCGGCTATCTCGACGGCGTTTTGGAACACTGCGGCTGCGATGTCGAAAGTTTTCACACCTACCGCGACGTGCTATTTGGTGGTGGAATGCCCGAACCCAAGGGCGAACAGTTAGTTGAGTTGGTGGAAGCTGTTAAGAAGGATTCGGCGGATTTGGGTTTAGCTACCGATGGCGACAGCGATCGCTTTGGTATTGTTGACGAGTTGGGAAATGTCTTGACTCCAAATACTGTACTGTTGCTGCTGGCGCGTCACTTGGTGAAGAATAAAGGCTTGACTGGGGCGATCGTCCGTACAGTCGCAACTACCCACTTGCTGGACAATTTGGCCGCCAAGTACGGTTTAACAATTTACGAAACCGCAGTCGGTTTTAAATACATCGGCGAAAAAATGCGGGAAACTGCGGTACTCATCGGTGGCGAAGAATCTGGCGGTTTGAGCGTTTTGGGTCACATTCCCGAAAAAGACGGGATTTTGGCTGATATGCTAGTTGCTGAGGCGATCGCTTATGAAGGCAAACCGCTTTCTCAGCTAGTCGAAGAAGCCATTAAAGAAGCCGACGGCCCCCTGTACAACAAACGTTTGGACTTGCACCTAGAAGAAGCCCACAAAGCAGCCGTTTTGGAATCTTTTACCAAGAATCCCCCCACAGAAGTAGCAGGTATCGGCGTTAAGGAAATCGGCCGCAAAGACGGAATTAAACTTTATCTTGAAGACGGTGGCTGGGTACTGCTGCGGCCTTCGGGAACCGAACCCTTGATGCGAGTTTACATGGAAACCAATTCTGTGGAAAAAGAAAGCCAAGTTGCCCAACACATGGAAAAGGTAATTTCCCAGTTAGAACCTGTTTAAATTTCTACCTATTCCAACGGGGGTTTTTCCCCTAGC
>NZ_JAUBQR010000272.1:0-8017 GCF_036701385.1 Microcoleus sp. Pol12B4
ATGTAGCAAAATTCGCCTCGTTTTAAGGCTTGATAAAGTTCGATATCTGCTTGTCGTTCGACATAGGTAGGCGCATCGGTTGTGAGACTGCCGCCAATGTGGTAAGAGTAATCTTTCATAATTGATAGTAAATTTTTATCGTGTTAAATGAGCCTGAAAAATATTGCCATATAAGCACTTTGGAGATTGAATCTGAATAATGAATGACTCACCTTAAGGAATTGGAATTTATAAAATTGTTTAGGAAATACTTTAAAAAATAAGACTAGAGACATCATATTTTATATCTGCCAGAGCCGTCCAAGGTTAAAGAGACAAGTCGAAGTAAATTTATCACAATTCACGATGTTCATTGGGGCATTTAAACTTTCATATAGTCCTCAAACAAGTATGTCGAATTTGTCGGTTCCTGGTGAGAGACACCTTCGCGATCGATACTCACATATTTTCCTCACTTCACACCTTTATCAAATTGGAGTTGATGCGCTCTAAAAAGATAATTAGCAATTGGTATGAAGTCCAAAAAAATCTGTTCACTTTAGTTGTCCGTGAGTATATTTTTGCGAACCTTAGCAGTGATGGCACGATCTAGAACGCATAGATAATGTTTTTTGTCAATTCGTCAGTCGTAGATTTACCTAATCTTTACATTTTTCTCACCAAAAATTAGCCCAACCTTTACATAATTACACCTAAAAGAGAGTTACAAATATAGCATCAGACAAACAGTCATCCCTCGGAGGTATTATTATGGCAAAGGCAGCGTGGAAATTTTTAATGAGCACTTCATTAGTGGCTAGCATGAGCGCAATCACAGCGGCCTCATCTTTTGCTGCCTCTTTAACAAACCCTACTGTCTCTGGAACCGCCGGCACTGACTACTTGCTCTACAAACAAGTTGGTAATCAAACGGTTCGCGACGACTCAGCCTCTTTATCCACTGTATTAGAAGGTTCCGCGGCGAGCCCTGGTGGCAACGTCGAACTGTTTGCCAATAGCGAAACGAGCTTGTACACGACTCCCTTTTCTTCTGCAGGTCTTACTAACTTCAAGACAGCTCCCATTACGAGCTTGACTGGCTCCCTCTTCGGCATGAATCTTATTCTCAGCAGCCTGAATGGGGCAGACTGGTTTACAACTAAAACAGGGACCTATGACACCAGGTATGGGGCAGATAACCTCGCTAACAGATGGTTTAAGGATGTCTTTGCTGCTAATGGGTTCAGCAGCGTGCTTGGGTTCTTCGGTTCGACCATCTACAATACCGGTTTAAATGCAGGCGTCTTCCAAAGATTCAGCGACCCCAACGTTTCTTATGTGAATCAGGAAACCGCTACCAGTGATATTAAGATTGGCTTAGCCAGTCACTTCGATGCAAAAACACTATTACTACAAGCCCTACCGCCTAGTGTCGTGGGGATATTGGGTACCAAACCGCTACAAGCGAGCGAAGTCATCAAAATAACCTACGGCGGCGTGACTCAATACAAGTACAGCTTTAGGGCCACTGGGTCGGGACTGACAGCCTCAGACGACGGAATTTCTCACAACGGCAACTACGAACTCACAGTCGAACCAGTACCAGAACCCACCACAATGTTAGGAATTGCTCTTGGCGCGAGTGGTTTGTTGGCGGCTAAGCGCAAGCGGACCAAAACCTCCTAAATTTTTCTACTAAGCTCCTTTTTGTTGTGAAACCGCAGTTCAACGCAGATTACGAAGTTTTCATCTGCATTTACCTGCGGCTTTTTTATAGCAACCGCCAAGGCGGTTAAGCCATAGACTGGAAGTAGACCTTAATCTGGCTCCGGCTGTGCTCTTATAGAAACCCATGCCCAAACCCTACAGTTACGAGCTCCGGCAAAAAGTGATCCAAGCCATCAAGCTTGATGGCTTAAAGATTAGTGACGCAGCGTGTTCTATTCGCTATTAGTCGTGACACGATTCGATTATGGTTGAAGCGGGAACGCGAGACTGGGGACTTTCAAGCACTGCCGAATAAACCACCTGGGAATGGGCATAAAATTACTGACTGGGGAAAATTTACCTTCTTTGTCGAGGTTAAGGTCGATAAAACTCAAGTAGAAATGGCTCAACTATGACTGGCAGAAATTAGCGATCGTACTATCTCAAGAACTTTAAACAAAATCGGACTCACTCGCAAAAAAAACTTATGGTTATCAAGAGCGAAATGAAATAAAATGAACTGAATTTAGAGAAGAGATAGTTGTGTATAAACCCGAAGAAATAGTGTATATAGATGAAGCAGGGATGGACAATAGAGAAAATTATAGCTATGGATGGAATGAAAAAAGTCAGCGGTTTTACGATCTCACAAGTTGGAGGAGGCAAGGGCGGATTAATATGATTGCTGGCTTTTGTAATGGGCAGTTATTGGCTCCCTTTAGTGTTGAGGGTTATTGTAATCGAACGGTATTTTAAACTTGGTTATAAATTGGTTTAATACAGACGCTCAAATCCGGGCAAATACTAATTGTAGATAAGGCCACTTTTCCTAAAGGTGGAAATATTATTCAATTAATTGAAGCAGCCGGGTGTCTGTTAAAATACTTACCATTTTATTCTCCAAATCTTAACAAGATTGAGCGATGTTGGTCATGGTTAAAGAGTCTAGTTCGTAAAAAACTAACTCAATAGGGCTGTCTGAGAGATGCAATGGAAGCTGTGCTTCGCACAGCGGCTTAACTGCGTTGGCGGTTGCTACATTTTCAAATCGCTGCTACGGGATTCCTTAGTAGTTATTACTACTAATTCACATATTTTTTTAGTTAAAAATGGCTGTCCTGATGTCCAAGCTAATATTTTTTTGATTACTGCTGGCGGAGTGGTTATTACATTTTCTAAGCCTTTGCTTAATGCTTGCGCTTCCGATAAGCTAAATCCTGGCAAATCGATCGCCACTCCGATATTAAAAGGAGTGCAATTTTTATGTACTATTAAATCGCTGTAGCCACTCCGAAAATGGCGAAGGTAATTCGATTGTATTCTGGATTAATGGCGCGTTGGTTGTAACAATAACGAATCAAGGCAAAAAAGTCATCAACGGGAAAATCTAAACTTACAATACTATCAATTTTATCGACAAATATAAAGATTTTGTTTTCGGAAAATTTAGCTAACAATATGTTTTCGATAAAACAGCTCAATTCTTGCATAAAAGAAACTTCTTCTTCTTTTCACCAAGCTTTTAAATTGAATTGTTCTAGTAGGTTGAAACTGCGCCACAAATCCCCAACGATTCTTTTGTTCCACTGTAGGGGGGTTGTATTTTAGCTGCCGATGCGGGTCATGTCGATCGCGCTGCATAGAAATCCTTCTGCTTGCAGTCGGTGCAGGGTGCGAACGAGAAGGGAAGATTTGCCCATTTGTCGCGAATTGAGAATGTAGCAAAACTCGCCTCGTTTTAAGGCTTGATAAAGTTCGGTATCTGTTTGTCGTTGGACATAGGTAGGCGCATCGGTTGTGAGACTGCCGCCAATGTGGTAAGAATAATCTCTCATAATTGATAGTTAATTGTTTCGGAGAATGTCACGATCGCCCACGGCATCGCACAAATGTCTGTCCTCCTCCTTGACTTCAGCATTTGTTCGCAAATAATCCCGCACCCAGTCGCAACCATAAGCCAGGGGGTCTGTATTGAGAATTCGCTTTACATTCCACAAAATCGGCGTTTGGTCGAAGCTGGCGGAGAGAAGGAAAGTGCCGTCGGGACTGAAGGAAACTCTTGTCACCGCACCTGTATGCCCCGTGAGCGTCGTCAGCAAGATGCCGTTAGAGTTCCAGAGTTTCACCGTGTTATCGACACTTGCCGTAGCGATGATTTCACCATCCGGGCTAAAGGAAACTTCTAGCACTGCCTGTGCGTGACCTTTAAGCGTTCTCCGTAGCTGTGAAGAGTGAGGAACCGAGGTGCCTTGAAGAGTCGAAGAGAAATCTAATTTCCAGAGTTTGACGGTGCCATCGGTACTGGCTGAGGCTAAAGTCTTGCCATCTGGACTGAAACTGACCCCCAGAGTAATAGCCTGATGGGCGCGGATCACCTGCAACAAAGTGCCATCGGGCTTCCAGATAGCGATCGCGCCGCTGTTACCGACGGCGGCTAGAGCTTCGCCATCCGGGCTAAAGGCTACATCCCAGAACCCGCTGCCATCTAGCTTGAGAGTTCTCAGCAAAGTGCCGTCTGGCTGCCAGAGTTTCACCGTGCCGTCTGTACTTGCAGAGGCAAGAATTTTACCGTCAGGACTCCAAGAAATTCCGTAAACGATACCTTTGTGTGCCTTGATTTCTCTGAGGAATCTGCCACTCTTGTGCCAGAGTTTCACTGTTTTTTCGCCCCCCACGGCAATGAGTTTACTGTCAGGACTGAATGCCACAGCCCAATGCACTCCTTTGCCCTCCTTAAGCGTCTTGTGCAACGTACCATCTGGCCGCCAAAGTTTCACCGTGCCGTCTGTACTTGCAGTGGCGACGATTTTTCCGTCAGGAGCGAAAGCAGCAGCATAAACGGCAGCGTCGTGACCTTCCAGGGGCAACAGAAAAATGTTTTTCGGCTGCCAAAGTTTGACAGCATTTCCTACACCCAGCGAAGCAATGAAACTGCCGTCAGGACTGAAATCGATATGCCACACGACACCGCGATGCCCTGCAAAAGTTCTCAGCTCTTTGCCGTCTTTGCTCCAAAATTTGATGGTTCGATCGTCGCTGGCTGAGGCGATAATCTCACCGTCGGGACTGAAATCTATAGCCTCAACGCCAGAGGCGTGACCCTTAAGGGTTCGTAGGGGCTGTAACTCTTCGTCTGGCGGGGCATGGGAGCGCCAAAGTTTAACAGTTTTATCCATGCTCGCGGAGGCAAATATCTCGCCGTCAGGACTGAACTCGACCTCCCATATCGCAGCGCTATGGCCTTGAAACGTTCTCCATAACTGTACTGTGTCCCAGAATGCGCCGTTTTTTTTCCACAATCGGATCGTACCCTCGGCACTTCCGCTAACAAGCATTTCCCCATCGGGGCTAAAGCTAAGGCTCCTCACTGCATCGGTGCGATCGAGAATGGTTAATAAATTGCCGTTTTTGTCCCAGAGTTTAACGGTGTTATTCTCACCGGATGCGGCTAAAATCTCGCCATCTGGGCTGAAGGCCACACCGTTAAACTCGCTACTGTGTCCCTCAAGGGTGTGTAGGAGTTTGGGGTTCTGCCAAGAAATTCCCTGTTGCTGCCAAACTTTAACTGTGCCATCTCCACTGGCACAAGCGAGGAGTTTACTGTCGGGGCTAAAAACCATCCTCCATACCATACCGTTGTTGGCAAAAGTCCCTTGCAGAGTGCCGTCTCGCTTCCAGAGCTTGACCGTGTTATCCATACTTGATGAGGCAATTGTCTCAGAGTCGGGGCTGACTGCTAATCTATACAGTGTCGCCTGATGTCCTGAAAAGCGGTTGAACTCCGAAGCTCCATAAACTGCCTGCTCTAGTAATAATTGCACGCGATTTTCTAGTTCGGGATTTGCTCCACCGAGTTGTTGCAGTTTGCGCTTGGCTTTGATTGCGGCAATGAGGCTGTCTAATTTTTGCTCTAAGGTGAAGAGGGCTTCGGAGGAAGTGGCGATCGCTTCGATTTCGCTCAATGTAGCTCGACGATATTGCCAAAAAGCTGCTGTTCCGAGAAAGAGGGCGATCGCTAATGCTACAGAGAGTGCAGCAATAAACCACTTTTGCCGTCTGGCATTTTTTTCGACTTCTTTTAACCTTTCTGCTTCTAAAGTCAGTTGCATTTCTTGCTTGTCGAGTTCGGCGCTAGCTGCTAAAAACTGATAGTCTAAATCGCTCAAACTTTTTCCCTGCATCCAGAGTTGAGCATCTTTTAAGGCTTGTCTCCTCAAAAGGCGCGAATCATCTGTTTGTTTGGCAGCGATCCAAGCATCGAAAGATTGGGAGTAAGGACGCAGTTGCCCTAATTTTTTTTCTACCCATTCGAGGTTAAAAATTTCTTGATAAATTTTGTTTTTTACCTGCAAATATCCTTGGCTTTTTACCACTAAACCCGATAGCAATAGGTCAATTTGTTCTCCCGTATCATCGGCTTGTACTTCTACATTTTGTAATATTTGCTGGTAAATGCTGAGCAATCTTCCGGCGCGTTGTTCCTTTCTAAGGATGCGATCGCCTATCGTTTTTAAATGCTCCGGTTCGTCTTGCGATTCCCATTTATCGATGATTTGCGATCGTACCAAACTATCCACCCAAAATGCCTCTGCTCCAGGGGGAATATTTACTAATCCTCCCGCCGTTTCTCGGCTGGCTCTATACGCCAAATAGCAAATTTTATGGGTGAGAAATGGCTGTCCTGAAGTCCAAGCTAATATTTGTTTGAGAACGGCATGAGGATTACTGACGGCACTCTCTAATCCCTTAACTAATAGTTGGGCTTCGTGCAGATCAAAACCATGCAAATCTATAGCATGACCGATATTAAAAGGAGTTCGCTTTTTGTCGGCAATTAAATCGCTTGGCGTCGCTACTCCAAAAATTGCAAAAGTAATGCGGTTATACTCTGGATTAATCGCTCGCTGATTGAAGCAAAACCGAATCAGGGCGAAAAAATCATCGACAGCGAAATCCAAACTGAGAATGCTATCTATTTCATCGATGAATATAAATATCCGCTTTTGAGGAAAATTGACCAGCACGATATCTTCAATAAAATGACTCAATCTTTGCGAAAATGAGACCTCTTCTTCGTCGCGCCACCAAGTTTTTAAATTAACTTTTCCTAACAAATTGAAGCTGCGCCACAAATCCCCAACAATTCCTTTATACCACTGTAAGGGAGTGATATTTTCGCTACCGATGCGAGTCATGTCGATCGTGCTGCATTGAAATCCTTCTGCTTGCAACCTATGGAAGGTGTGAACGAGAAGGGAAGATTTGCCCATTTGTCGGGAGTTGAGGACGTAGCAAAACTCGCCTCGTTTTAAGGCTTCATAAAGTTCGGAATCGGCTTGTCGCACTACGTATGTAGGTGCATCACTGGCGAGACTGCCACCAATTTGGTATGTTACCTGGGTCATGGGGTTGATGGGTGGTTTTAAAGGTGAAAGTTTATAAAAAGAGGTAGTCTGAGCGTTAATTTTTGTCACCCTCCCTACTTAATTATAATCCCTCCTTACAATTTACGTTTTCAGATTAGTTTAAAAATAATTTTGATAAAGTAACGAGGAGAAGTTATTCTACAATATAGATAGCCTCATTTTTTAAATTTAAATTAACATTGAAATTAACAGCAAACAAGGAGAATCAATATGCTCATTCAAGAACAACCGGCCCAGTCTAAACAAATGACCCTAGACGAGTTTCGGGACTGGTATCCAGAGGCTCAAGGTCGCTTTGAATTACATGATGGAACTGTTATAGAAATGCAAGCCACTGGAACTCACGAACAAGTAGGGAGCTTCCTGGCCATTGAAGTGGGAGTAGAAATTAAACGTTTGGCTTTGCCCTATTTCATTCCCCGCGAAGGAATTATTAAGGCTATTGATTCTGATAAGTCTGGCTACGGCCCAGATGTGATGGTATTAGATTAGCAACAAATCGAAACGGAACCAATGTGGAAAAAGTGCTAGACTATTACCAGAGGTGAAACTATCCGTTTAGTCATCGAAATCGTGAGTACGAATTGGCAATATGACTACTTGATAAAGTTAGCAGAATATGAAAAATTGGCAATTCCTAAATACTGGATTATCGATTATTTAGGTTTAGGTGGCATAAGATATATTGGCAACCCCAAGCAACCAACTATTTCCGTAAAGCAATTAATTGACGGTGAGTATGTAGTTAATCAGTTTAGAGGTGATGATGTGGTGCCATCGCTTGCTTTCCCGGATTTAAACTTAACGACCGAACAGATTTTTCAGATAGGGCAATAACTAAATAAAGTTGTGCGAACCAAAATAGAGGCGGTACAACTCGCAGCTTAGCGTACAGCGGTTGTTAT
>NZ_JAUBQR010000273.1:0-7822 GCF_036701385.1 Microcoleus sp. Pol12B4
TGGCCAATTCAAACAGGCCTCCGAACAGCCATCCTCCGCGACAATATACCAACAGTCAACCGCGTAGTTTTAGTACCCGACGAAGCCACATTCTTAGGCGCAATCCAAAAATGGAATCTCAAAGGAAAGTGGCCTATTCTCATCGAAGACAAAAAATATACGCCCATGTTTGTGCAACGCTTTCAACCCGAAGAAATAGTGCGTTTGCCAAGCATCAAACCACAACTGCCAAAAAATCAAAAACTCCAACAATTAATGCTCAACAGCGCCGCAGCAGCCTGGAATGCCACCGATACTCAAACCTTAAAAGCCCAATGGAAGCAACTCGGCTGGGAGCCCCCAGGAGTAGTAATCACATCAGAAAACGACCCCGCACGCTCAGCAGCAGTTGCCTTAGCAGCAGCTCACGGCCAGCCTTTAGTATTTCTAGAAGGCAACTTCGGAAAACCAAACGATACCCTCAATAACACACAGTGGAAAACTCTGCAAACAGCAATTAAAAAAGCTGTCGAATCAACCGGATATTTTTACTCTCAACTCGCCGACCCGATCGACACAATCACTATTGTACGCCAACTAGCAGTCAAATATCAATCCCCTCAAAAACCCGACGAACAACTAGCCGTTACCGACGGTTTGGGACGGCACCCCAACGGCGAACGCTGGGCGGCTGTCGGCTGGATTTACGGCTCTGAGGTACGCTCGATCTATCAAGCCATGTGTGCCATATTTCTCGATACCGAAACCGCCATGCTTTATGACAGTTACCCCAAGGAAGGAAATTGGGCGAAATATGAAATGGAGGCCGCAGCTAGCGGACTAAAAACCATAGGTTTGAATGTCGAAGTAGTGCAGAAACCAGAATCGAGCCTCGAAAAGTGGCGGAGTTTAGCCTCAAAACCGTGGACATTTGACTTAATATTAATGAATTCCAAAGGCTATCCCAAATCATTCCAAGTCGGCAACGGCGACGCTTCAGTTGAGGACATACCAAAACTCCAATTTCCCGCAGCCATCCACATGATCCACAGTTGGTCAGCAGCCGCCCCAGATGACAACAACACGGTTGCCGGAAGGTGGCTAGAAAATGGTGCTTACGCATATATTGGCAGCGTCAACGAACCTTTTTTATCTGCCTTTATTCCACCTAAATTAATGGTCGATCGCCTGAAGCGAGGCTCACCCCTTCTAATCGCAGCACGCCAGCTAGAATCCCCACCCTGGAAAGTCGCCACCATAGGCGATCCGCTAATGTCGATCGCCAAACCCAGACCAAGAATCCCGCCCACTAAACAACCGATGTGATATGATGCGCGATCGAGGGATTTAAAATTGAAGATTTGAGATTTGTAGTTTGATATTTGTGATTGTAAGGTAAAACCTCAAATCGCCAATTCTTTAATTTGAAAGTTGTTTTGCAGTGAGTTATATGATATGACCCGTTCACTGATGCGATCGCCCTAACCACCCACAGGGTAAATATAGTTAATTAGCATTATCGCCAGAGTAGATCTAAGTTTTAATGTAACTGAGCATACAATCAAGCCAAATCCGCCGCTCCTCAGAATCAGTCATTCCACCCCAGCGGTCAGCTCAAAAAATTTACCCTAAAATACGCCTTAATTAAGTTGTCAATTCCCCTAAAATCACTCAAAATGAAAATAAGAAATAAATTGTAATATTTATATAACTTCTCACCGAAGAATTAACCGCTAAATGAGAGCCATCCCTCCTGTGGATCTGCCGCCACCCGGGCCAACTGCAGCAACTCCCCAAGCCTCCCGACTAAGCCCGCTATTCAACCGCCTGCACCCCAGCCCAGAAACCCTCCTGCTCATCCTCTCCCTAGTCATCGGGGGAGTTACGGGTGCAGGCGTCGTCACATTTCACTACCTCATCCACTTCATCCACAGCCTGATGCTGGAAGACTTCATGGGGGCGATCGCGTCGAAAGGCTCTTGGACGCTAGCCTGCATTCCCACCCTGGGCGGAGTCATCATCGGGCTGATGCGGTGGCGATTTCGGGACTTTGGCCCGAATATGTCTTCCTTAATTGCAGCCACCCGCGGCCTGCAAGAACTCTCCCCCCTCAAACCCATCACCAAAATGGTGGCAGCCTCAGTTTCCCTCGGCACCGGCGCCTCCTTGGGTCCGGAAGCCCCCAGCGTCGAAATCGGCGCTAATTTTGGAATGCTGCTGGCTCAAGTCTTGCAACTTTCCCCAGAAAGGCAGCGCTTGCTCCTCGGCGCCGGAGCAGCAGCAGGTTTATCAGCCGGATTTAACTCTCCCATCGCCGGAGTGTTCTTTGCTTTAGAAGTCGTGCTCGGCAGCACCTTCGCCACTTCGTCAGTCAGCGTTGTCTTGCTCTCGGCCGTAGTTTCGGCGCTCATCGCTCAAATCTGCTTGGGAGCTCAGCCGGCCTTTGCTTTGCCGGTTTACGATGTCCGCAGCCCCTTAGAACTACCTCTGTACATGGGATTGGGACTTTTGGCGAGCGGAGTCTCCCTAGGCTACACAGAAGCAATTCAATTGGCAGATCGCTGTTTTCAAGGAAAAATCCGAGGATTTACTTGGCTCGGACGACTGCCCCGGCCGCTTCACCCGATCATCGGCGGGGCCTGCGTCGGCTTAGTCGCCCTGCAATTTCCTCAAATTTTGGGTGTAGGCTACGAAACAGTCCAAGCAATGCTCCAAGATGTTAAATTTTCCTTGCCTTTGCTGCTGCTGCTGCTGTTTGTCAAACTGGCGATGACCGCAATCAGCCTCGGCAGCGGTTTAGTGGGCGGCATCTTCGCTCCGGCGATGTTTTTGGGAGCTTCCCTGGGTTCGGCTTACGGCCTGTTTTTGGAAATGCTACCGGCAATGAGCGATCGAGTCGCCGGTCCTCCCGCCTACGCAATGGTGGGAATGGCCGCCGTACTCGCCGGCAGCGCCAGAGCACCGCTGACAGCCATCCTATTGATGTTTGAATTAACCCGCGATTACCGGATTGTCTTACCTTTGATGGCAGCAGTCGGATTGAGCGTTTGGCTGGTGGAGTGGGTAAACCGCCGATCGACAGCCCACAGCCTCAACCTTCAGCAAATGGGCGTAGACGTGGCTCTCAATACACCGATCAAAGCCAGAGAACAGTTGCAAGATTGGGAAGACGCTCTGGGCGATCGCATCGTCACAGAACTGATTTCTTGCCAACTTCCCACCGACGGCGAACACAGTATCGATCGACGAGAACCCACCGACGCTCCAGTGCTAGCCCTAGCAAATCGACATTCCTCGGAAAAAGTCAACCCCAATAAAGAATAAAAAACAGCGTGACCGCAGCAACAGCCAAAGAACGGGAGAATTGAGAATTCTTCCCTCTGCGTTCTCCGCGCCCTTTGCGGTTAATTCCTCTTCCTTCAGATTTCCGCTAAAATAACCAAATATTATTAACAATAGGCAGAGAGGGGCTTCGGTGGCAGGAAACGAGGCAACTGCAAAAAACACAAGTCAAAAAATACCCGGAAAAACCCCCTTGGGTTCCACTCATTACAGCTTGTTAGGGCTGCATCCTTCAGCCTCAGTAATTGAAATTCGGCGATCGTACCGGGAACTGAGCAAACTCTACCATCCCGATACCACCGAGCTGCCGCCCGCAGTCGCCACCGCCAAATTTCAGCAGCTCAACAACGCCTACGCCACCCTCAGCAACCCAGAACGTCGGCTCGCCTACGACCTCAAAATAGGCTATTCTCGCCTGAACGTGATTGGGCCGCCCCCAGGCTTCGATGCTCCGGTTTCGGGCTCCGGCAAAAAAACTTCTAACTCCGCTTACCTAGATCCCACGGATCGACCTCTTTCTCCTGGAGAAATGTTTGCCCTGTTGATCATGGGAGCTAGCTTAATCGGATGTTTGGTACTGGCGATCGCGATCGGCTTAATTCGCGGCCATTAAAGCCTCAAATCCGCAATCTCCAATCCTCAATCGGAAATCCCCAATCTAAAATCTAAAATCTAAAATCCCATGACTCTTCCTTCCGCTGACACTCCTTTGTACAACCACCCACTCCCGGAAATCGAGCAGTGGCTAAAAAGCCGCGGCTGCCAGCAAGATCGGCGAGAACTCCACTGCTGGCAGATCGAGGAACTTACATGGAAAGCAGAACTCTCCCTCGATATTGACCAACTTACCGTCCGCTACATCGATGCTGGAGCCGACGGCCAAGACATTCAGCGAGCATTCAAATACTCCCTCTCACGTCAGGACATTGAAGCGGCCGTTTTCTCCGGCCCCTAATTTGATTTTAGATTGCCGATTTTAGATTTTAGATTGAGAAATACATTTCAGAATCTACCTAATTGGAAAGTGAAAAATTAATCTAAAATCCAAAATCTAAAATCCAAAATAGTTAGACTTTGCCAAATCGGCGGTTGCGTTGCTGATAAGTAGACAAAGCGCGGTGAAACTCCGATCGATCAAAATCCGGCCACAGCGTCTCAGTGATGTAAATTTCCGAATAAGCCATTTGCCATAGTAGAAAATTGCTCAACCGCATTTCCCCGCTTGTCCGGATCAGCAAATCCGGGTCACAAACATCAGCAGTATACAAATAGCGTTTAAATAAAACCTCATCAATCTCCTCCGGCTGCAACTTGCCCTCTTTCACCTGAGTGGCGATCGCCCGACAAGCTTGTACAATCTCCTGACGCCCCCCGTAATTCGTCGCCACCGTAAACAAAATCCCCTGATTGTGCTGAGTGGCCGTCACAGAACGCTCGATTTCCGCCTGCAAAGACTTCGGCAAAGCCTGCAAATTCCCCATAAATTGAATTTGCACGTCCTCGTCCACCATCTCTCGCAATTCTTGCCGCAACTTACCCTCAAACAAACTCATTAAAAAATCCACCTCTCCGGCCGGCCGCCCCCAATTCTCCGTCGAAAAAGCATAGGCCGTTAAAGCTGGAATCCCCCAATCTTTGCAGCAGCGCAGCAGTTCCTTCAGAGTGCTAGCTCCTCGGCGGTGTCCCGCAATCCGCGGCAACCCCCTCTTCTTAGCCCAGCGCCCGTTCCCGTCCATAATCACTGCTATGTGCTTAGGCAGTAGTTCCTGTTGCAGATCCTCCGGCAACTTTTCCAAGCAAATTCCTTGACTCATGGTTTCTCCCGATTACCCGACTAACGGCGCAGTATCCGTTTTAATAGCGTCACTCCCTTCAATCCTATCTGGCGTCCGAGATTGCCGATCGGAATTGGAGCCACAACTCTTTCTCCCTCCGACGGAAACAGCTTTGCTTCCAGCAATTCCTTAAGTTTGCTGCTAGTCAAAGGTCGATTTAACATTCCCATCTGCGCTAAAGAAATAGAACCTGTTTCCTCGGACACCACCACGCATACGCAAGCTTGCACCCGTTCCGTAATCCCCATCGCCGCCCGGTGGCGGGTTCCCAACTGCCGCGACGCGCTGCGATCGGACAAAGGCAAAATTACCCCCGCCGACACGATCCGCGAACCTCGAATCAAAACAGCTCCGTCGTGCAGCAAAGTTTGCGGCTGAAAGATTGTCTGCAACAATTCTTTAGAAACTTCAGCATTTAACTTTAGTCCCGGAACTGAAAAATCTCGATCGTCGATCGGAGAATCTGTTTCTATAATTAGTAAAGCGCCCGTGCGGTTTTGCGAAAGTTCTTTTACTGCGTCCACAATTTCATCTATTACGCTGTCCGGTTCGGGATTTGGTCGGCGATCGCGCCCAAACAATTGCCGAAATTCCCCCCGACCCAATTGTTCCAGAAATCGACGAAACTCCGACTGCAATATTACCGCCATTGCCACAGCCGAACCAGTCACCAAGCTATTGAGCGCAACGTGCAACAGCCTTAATCCAGCCCAGTTGCTCACCGCCGCCGCCAACATCAAAATGATAAATCCCCGTACCATCCACAGCGTTCTGCGCTCGCCAACAATGACGAGCACCAAATACGCAAGGGCAAAAACCAGTCCAATATCGATCGCTTGAATCAATAAGGACTGAACCAGGGCCAAGTCAAAGCCAGATTGTTGATTGTTCATGGTTCATCGAACGCTACCGCCTGTGAACCGCGAACCGTGATGCACTCGAACCCATGAACCATGAACAGTTGTTATAAGGAATATGCTGAAAATCCCCGTGTTTTTAGACCGGGAAGTGTCAATCCAATCGTGTGACTGAACAAGGCAAAAGTTAAAAGTGAAAAGGCAATCATCACTAAGTAAACATGGATTGTCTTTCTTTTAACTTTTAACTTTTAACTTCTAAGTTTTTACTTTGGAGATCCGAGTCGTTCAGGAAGGCGGTCAAGCCTCAGCAAATCCTGGTAAGTTTCCCGCTGTATAATCGTGTTAACTTCCCCATTTCTCACTAAAACCGCGGCCGGTCGGGGTACTCGGTTGTAGTTAGAAGCCATACTGTAATTGTATGCCCCTGTGGCCGTAACCGTGAGGATATCTCCGGCATGACACTCTGGCAATTTGGCATCTTTAATCAGAACATCACCTGACTCGCAGTGTTTCCCAGCGATTGTCACTGTTTCCGTTAAGGGAGCAGACATTTTACCGGCTGCGAGGACTCGATAAACTGATTGATAGGTAATAGGACGCGGATTGTCGGACATCCCTCCATCTACAGCTAGATACGTCCGCATTCCCGGAATGACTTTTTGAGAGCCAACAGTATAAGCAGTGACGCAGGCTGTACCGACGAGCGATCGACCCGGTTCGCAAAGCAATTTCGGTAATTTCTTCAATTGCTTCCGCTCGCAAGCTGCTACCACTGCGGTGCAAACTGTCCGAGCCCAATCTTCTATGCTGGGAGGATCGTCCGCTTCAGTATAGCGAATGCCCAACCCGCCGCCAATATTAATTTCTGTGGCTGGCAAACCATAACTATGTGCTTTAGTCAAGGCCTCAACTATGACTTCGGCTAAATCGTCATGGGGTTGCAGTTCAAAAATTTGAGAGCCGATGTGAGCGTGCACTCCGACGCAAAATAACGACGGCTGTTGGCTGATGAAAGTAAATACTCGATCGAGCGAGTTGGGATCGAAGCCAAATTTACTGTCGATTTGACCCGTCTGAATGTACTCGTGGGTGTGACACTCAATTCCAGGAGTAAACCGCACCATAATTCGTGTCGGCCCACCTGTGAGGCTGCTGACACCCAATTCTCCCAATTCTGCTAGAGTCTCTAAATCCCGCCAATTGTCGGCTACGGTAATGCAGCCGCTTTCGACAGCTAGCTGCAGTTCCTCGCGGGACTTGTTGTTACCGTGGAAGTAGATTTTGTCTGGGCTGACGCCGGCTTGCAGTGCAGTGTAGATTTCCCCGGCGGATACGACATCTATGCCTAAACCTTCCGAAGCTGCGATCGCGCAAACTGCCAAACAACTCCAAGCTTTAGAAGCATAGAGCACTTGAGATTCGCCCGAATAGTAACGCTTAAAAGCATCCCGGTACTGGGTACAAGCCGCCCGCAGCGTTTCTTCGTCTAAAATATACAACGGCGAGCCAAATTGCTCCACCAAAGCTGTCACCTCGCAGCCTCCGATTTCCAACCGATCGCTGCTGTTAACACTGGCTGTCAGCGGTAACAGTTCTTGATTGGGCGATCGATTTTGCAGGGCTTGTTGAGACTCAGACAGATACTTAAGTCCCGATTCGACCCCTAAAGATTGAGTTGATACCATCGCGCAATAACTATCCTAGGTTATTAGTCAGCAGTCATTAATCAGCAGTCAGCAGTCGGCAGTCATTAATCAGCAGTCATTGGTCGTTGGCAGTAGACTAATGTCTGGAGACTTGTGAGTC
>NZ_JAUBQR010000274.1:0-7810 GCF_036701385.1 Microcoleus sp. Pol12B4
TGTAACGAGTTGTAAAGTATAATTAAACCGAAGCGAACACAGAGGCCAAGTAGTATCAAATGCGAGTTGCGATCGCCGGAGCAGGCTTAGCAGGACTTTCCTGCGCAAAATATCTTACCGACGCGGGCCACACCCCCATCCTCCTAGAAAGTCGGGACGTACTCGGCGGCAAAGTAGCCGCCTGGAAAGATGCAGATGGCGACTGGTACGAAACCGGCCTCCACATCTTCTTCGGCGCATACCCGAATATGCTCCAACTATTCAAAGAACTTGACATCGAAGACCGGCTGCAATGGAAAGAGCACTCGATGATTTTCAATCAGCCGGAAACCCCCGGAACCTATTCCCGCTTTGACTTTCCCGACCTTCCGGCTCCCTTCAACGGCGTCGCAGCCATCTTGAGCAACAACGATATGCTCACCTGGCCCGAAAAAATCCGCTTCGGTATAGGTTTGATTCCGGCGATGCTTCAGGGTCAAAAATACGTCGAAGAAATGGACAAATACTCGTTTTCCGACTGGCTGAAAAAGCAAAACGTCCCCCCCAGAGTCGAAAAAGAAGTATTCATCGCCATGTCCAAGGCGCTCAACTTCATCGACCCCCACGAAATATCTGCAACCATACTGCTGACAGCCCTCAACCGCTTCTTGCAAGAGAAAAACGGCTCGAAAATGGCCTTTTTAGACGGTTCCCCCACAGAGAGGTTGTGTCAGCCGATGGTAGACTACATAACTGAGCGCGGCGGCCAAGTCCGGCTGAATGCACCCATCAAAGAGTTTTTGCTCAACGATGACAACACGGTGCGCGGCTTCCACATTCGGGGGGTAAAAGGGGCAGAGTCAGAAATTCTGACGGCCGATATTTACGTTTCCGCTATGCCGGTTGACCCGCTCAAGTTGATGATGCCGAAACCTTGGGGCGAAATGGATTATTTCAAACAGCTCGAAGGCTTGGAGGGAGTACCCGTCATTAATGTACACTTGTGGTTCGATCGCAAGCTAACTGAAATCGACCATTTGCTGTTCTCGCGATCGCCCCTGCTGAGCGTCTACGCCGACATGAGCAACACCTGCCGCGAATATGCCAACCCAGACAAATCAATGCTGGAACTGGTTTTAGCACCGGCCAAAGACTGGATAGGCAAATCTGACGAAGATATCGTCGCAGCCACAATGGTCGAGTTAGAAAAACTCTTTCCCGATCAAATCCCAGAACCAGCCAAACTGCTCAAATATCACGTAGTCAAAACCCCTCGTTCCGTCTACAAAGCCACTCCCGGACGCCAGCAGTGCCGTCCCACACAAACAACTCCCATTAGCAATTTCTATCTAACGGGGGATTATACAATGCAGCGTTATCTTGCGAGTATGGAAGGTGCCGTGCTTTCTGGTAAGCTGACAGCGCAGGCTATTTCGACGGCCAATAACAAATGAAAAATTAAGAATTTTTCATAAAAACGTAAAAGAATCTCCCGTTTTCTAAACGGGGGAATGTCAGTTCTAATCTTTAAATTTCTTATTCTCGGATGCTGCAACTGTCAAAACTCCAGTGCATGAGAACTCTGGCTTCTGTGGATGACTCTTACGAACTGTGCCGCCAAGTCACGGCGAGTTATGCCAAAAATTTTTATTTAGGCACTCAACTCATGCCCGAAGCGAAGCGTCGGGCGATTTGGGCGATTTACGTCTGGTGCCGCCGCACCGACGAACTCGTAGACGGGCCGGGTTCTGATGCAACGACCCCTGAAACCCTCAATCTGTGGGAAAAACGCCTAGAATCTGTGTTTGCCGGCCATCCTCACGACGACTACGACGTAGCTTTGGTGGATACGCTGTCTCGTTTCCCGATCGACATTCAGCCGTTTCGGGAGATGATTGCGGGCCAGCAAATGGATTTGTACCGCAGCCGCTACGAAACTTTTGAAGAGCTCAATCTTTACTGTTATCGAGTAGCGGGTACTGTAGGGTTGATGTCGATGTCTGTCATGGGTGTAGACGAATCGAAGTCCGCTGCTAATTGGAATTGGCACTGGGGGAATAGAATTCCCAAAGAAGAAGCCATCTCCCTCGGTATTGCCAAGCAGTTGACTAATATTCTGCGCGATGTCGGAGAAGACGCCCGCCGCGGTCGCATTTACATTCCCTTAGAAGACTTAGCTTTGTTTAACTACACCGAAGAAGATTTATTCAACGGTGTCATTGACAACCGCTGGCGGGAATTGATGCGGTTTCAAATTCAGCGAGCTCGCAAATTATACGCCAGCGCCGAACCCGGAATTAAAGTGCTGAGTCCCGATATCCGCTGGACAGTTTGGGCTGCTACCATGCTGTACAGCAGGATCTTAAATGCGATCGAACGCAATCAGTACGATGTTTTCCAGAAGCGGGCTTATGTTAGCAATTCTCAGAAACTGCTGTGTCTCCCCGCCGCTTGGCTGAAGTCAAAAGTGCTTTAGCCGCGGGCCGTATAGCTGGCGATTCGGCAACGGGTAAGGGGTATTTGTCAAGTTACAAATTATATGATGTCCAGCAAATTGCATATTAGATTTGTAGGGACGCGCTAGTGCCGTGTCCCTGCCTGCTGTGTGTCGATATAAGTCAAAGTGGCGGTGTAGCGGGTGAAATTTTCAATCGATCGATCGAACTTTCCAACAATTGCTTTTCCTGCTGGAGTTTTGCCTCTAAATTTTGAATTTGTTCCCGGCGGGCTTCAACTTCAATCAAGCGGCGAGACAATTCTTGACTCTGCAAAGTGAGAGATTGCCGCCAATCTTCTGCTTTCTGGGCTTCTTGCTGCAAAAAATCGGGAGTAAAGCCTGTTGTTAAATATTTATCTACTAATTGTAGCACCCAGTTGGTCGCTGCTTGAATATGTAAAATCTGGCTATTTTCGTCAACATTTGCTAATACTAAAATCCCTTCATTTAAAAGATTAGTTGCAGAGTTAATTTGATTTCGATCAAAATCTTTCTGTAATGTCAAGAAACTTTCTTCACTAAGAATAGCCCAAGTATCATCAGAATTTTGGCAAGCCAGCAATTGCAGACTTATCTCGCCTAAATTTTCCTGATTTTGTACTTGGGCTAAATATAACATGAGGGTAATTAGTAATTAGTTATTGGTTGTTAGATAGGGGTTATTAGTTATTTCTTGTAGGATTTGCGAGTTCGTAGGGGCGGGTTTTACCAACAATAATTGCCTGAAACTAACTATCTCGTAAACCCGCCCCCGCAAAAGTCAACAGTCAACTATTAAAACACCTTTAGCCGATCGCGCAAAATCTCCGCTTGTTTTTCGGCTTCCGCCAAAGCATCCCTCGCGCCCTGAACCACATCAGGAGTAGCCTTATCCACAAACTTCTGATTTGTCAAACGCGCCGCAGTATGCTTAATTTCAGCTTCCACTTTGCTCAACTTCTTTTCTAACTTAGCACGCAAAGCCACCAAATCCACCACCCCAGCCAGAGGAATCAATACTTGCACAGTACCGACAACCCCAGCAATTGTCTGTCCCAAATCTGCATCCAAACTAGCAGTAACTGTCAGATTTTCGACTTTTGCCAAATCCTGAATGTAAACGCCTCCATCTGAGATGATTTGGCGTTCTTTCTCGCTTTCGCTTTGCAAAATCGCCGTCACCTTCACACTGGGTTTGATATCAGCATCTGCCCGCAAATTGCGAATAGTGCGAATTGTACCGAACAACAACTCAAACTGCTGTTCTAATTCAGCATCTATTAGCGAGAGGTCGGCTTCAGGATAAGCTTGCAAAGCCAAACATCGATCGTCACCTGTTTGAGTCAGAGTGTGCCAAATTTCCTCAGTAATGTGCGGCATAAAAGGATGCAGCAGTTTCAGAATACCTTCCAACACAGAAGCAAAAGTTTGCTGTGCCACTTTCTTAGAATTTGGTTCAGCATCCTGCTGCAAGCGAGATTTTACTAACTCAATATACCAGTCACAAAAATCGCCCCAAATAAACTCATAAAGTCCCTTCGCCGCTTCCCCCAAACCGTAATTTTCCAAACAATTGCGGCTTTCTTGCACAACTTGATTGTAGCGAGAAAGAATCCAGCGATCGCACAATTCTAAATCCTCAACCGCAGGATGCCCCAATTGCTGCGGAGTCTGTGCCGACAAATTCATCATCACAAACCTGGCCGCATTCCACAACTTATTAGTGAAATTCCGGGAAGATTCCACCGATTTCGACTCATCAGTTTTGCGATCGTACTCCATGCGAATATTTTGACCGGCCCCCACCACTTCCTTAACCAAGGTGTAGCGCAAAGCATCAGTACCGTACTTACCAATCAACAGCAGCGGGTCGATACCGTTATTTTTACTCTTAGACATTTTCTGACCGTTTTCATCCAACACCAAACCGTGAATGTAAACAGTATCAAAAGGCATCTTTTCAGTAAAATGTCCTGCCATCATCGTCATTCTAGCAACCCAGAAAAAGATGATATCAAAACCTGTAACCAAAGTAGTTGTCGGATAGTAAAACTCCAAATCTTTAGTTTCGTCCGGCCATCCCAAAGTTGAGAAAGGCCACAACCCAGACGAAAACCAAGTATCCAATACGTCTGGATCTCTTGCTAGCTGCACGTCATTACCAAATTTAGCCGTAGCTTTTTCCTTAGCTTCAGCTTCAGTTTTCGCCACCACAAACGGCGTTGTATCAGTAATTTCGCCCTGGGTTTCGCTAACAGCATACCAAGCCGGGATTTGGTGTCCCCACCACAATTGTCGGGAGATACACCAATCCTTCAGCTTCACCAACCAATCGCGATAAACCTTTGTCCATCTGTCAGGAACAAAGACTGGTGAGTTACTTTGATCTAATGCTTCTAAAGCGCGTTGAGAAAGAGGATCTATCTTTACAAACCATTGCGTAGATATCAAAGGTTCGACCGGAACTTTGCCGCGTTCGCTGTAGGGAACTGTATGCTTATAATCTTCTATTTTAACCAAAAACCCGTCATTTTCTAACCGCTGCACCACATTCTTTCTGGCAACAAATCGGTCTTGTCCCTGGAACTCTCCGGCATTTTCATTTAAAGTGCCGTCCTTATTCATAATGTTAATAAACGGCAAATTGTGACGCTTACCCATCTCGAAGTCATTCGGATCGTGGGCGGGAGTCACCTTGACACAACCAGTTCCGAAAGTCGGATCGACAAACTCATCAGCAATGATTGGGATTTCGCGATTCACGATCGGCAAAGTCACAGTTTTACCGATAAGATGTTTGTAGCGATCGTCCTGTGGATTCACCGCCACCCCAGTATCACCCAACATCGTTTCCGGCCGAGTCGTCGCCACCTCCAAATAACCAGAACCGTCCGTCAAAGGATAGCGGAAATGCCACAAATGGCCCTCAACTTCCTGCTGGTCTACCTCCAAATCCGACACAGCAGACTGACTCGCCGGACACCAATTCACCAGGTAATTACCGCGATAAATCAGCCCCTCATCATACAAGCGGACAAACGCTTCTAAAACCGCAGCGGATAAGCCTTCATCCATCGTAAAGCGTTCGCGCGACCAATCGACAGACACGCCCAAACTGCGTAATTGATTAGTAATAGTATTGCCCGATTCAGCTTTCCACTCCCAGGCCCGTTCCAAGAATTTTTCTCGGCCTAAATCGTGGCGAGTTTTGCCTTCTGCTTTGAGTTGCTTTTCGAGAATAGTTTGAACTGCGATGCTAGCATGATCCGTTCCCGGCAACCACAGGGTATTGCGTCCAGTCATGCGGTGATAGCGGACGAGGACATCAATCAGCGTCTCTTCAAAAGCGTGTCCCATGTGGAGACTGCCGGTCACGTTGGGCGGCGGGATGACTACGCAGTAAGGTTCGCCGCCGGCTTCTGGGTCAGCTTTGAAGGTTTGGTTGTCTTCCCAGTATTTTTGCCATTTGGCTTCGGTGGCTTGGGGGTCGTATTGGGGGGGTAGGTTTGCGGTCATGGTGGCTTGAGAGTTTGATCTTATTTATGATTGTGCCACAGGAGAGGGAGGAGAAGAGTTTTGAACCGCATCCGCGTCAGAGGCAGAGGGAAGAGGGATATTCAAGGCGGGAAGTGTCAAGTTAAAATGAAGATAAAATTAAAAGGTTTGATGGCATTATGAATGTAGCAGCACTTCGACATCAAATCGATCGATGGCTCGATCGACTCTCTCCAGAACATCTGGCATTAGTTGCGAGTTTTATAGAGTTTCTAAGCCAAAAGCAACGTCAGGGGGTAATCATTTCGCAAAATAATCTGCCAGAGGTTTTCTCAGCAGAAATCCAAGAGATGCCTCCTGCTAATTCTTTTAGTATTCCAGAACCCTCAGAAATTGACGGAGAGGGCCAATCTAAAGCAGCGCTTCTACAAGATTTTCGGCAAGCTTGGCACGAAGCCATGACTGGGCAAACCATTTCGGTTGCTCAAATGTGGGAAGGAATTGAAAATGACTGACTTGCCCTTCATTCAAGTTATAGTTTCACCAACCTTCAATCGCAATTTACGCACTCTTGCAAAAAAATACCGCAGCATTCGCAATGATATTCAACCCATTATCGAACAACTCACACGGGGAGAACTGCCAGGACATAGAATTGCTGGAGTGGGTTATGCAGTCTTCAAGTTGAGAGTCCGAAATAGCGACAATCAAAAAGGTAAAAGTGGTGGATACCGTTTAATTTACTACGTCCAAACAGCAACGGGAATCATTTTGCTGACCCTTTACACCAAATCCGAACAAGTCGATATTGCAGCAGAGGATATTCAGAACATTATTACAGAATACGAGCAGCAGCAGAGCGAAGATCGAGAGGATATCTAAGAGTTGGGGAATCTTGCGCCGTCGAATATGAGGTTTCGACATCTTCAGTGGTAAAATCGTTTTTATATCTTATTTGACAGAAATCATTAATCCAAAAACCGCCTTTTCTCGGAGAAAGCCACGATTTTGCAGAGAAACCTGTTTTCTTTTTGCCTTAGTCCTACTGGTAAAACAACTTGCAATAATTAAGTATCGCAATGAATAACAGTTATCAAACTCCAGGGATTGGGTTTTTTGTTCTCAAACTCAAACAAAAGTTTATAGTTTGTAGGCGGGGTTGAACATCGTATAGCAACACGGGCGGCTGCTATACCTCGATTATTTCACCTCCTTATAATCAACTCCATAACTCGTATCTCTCCCCGACAAATACGTCGTTTTCCCCGTTAAAGTCTCCAGAGTTTTTTTCGTTTCAGCCGAAGTAATTGAATTCAGCGGCACGCCGAACTTGCTAGCCAAACCAGCGGCCACGCCCACACCTTGTCCTTGATAAATATTCACCGTCGCAATTCGCCCGACGGATACAGCCATACCGACATAACCGGACGATCGCCCGACAATGGCTAAATTCTTGACTTTGCTAGCCAAAGCGCTTTCTATGCCAAAATTATAGACTGGCAGTGGCGGAATTCTCGCAGATAAATTCTTGACTCCGCCCCGCATATCGAAATCGTAGGAAAAACTGCCGATCGACTTTTCAGGTACTGTTCCCCCTTTGATAATCTCCTGCCCCGTCAGCGGATCTACCACATCGCGAACGTTCAAAGTTTGCCTGATATAAATCTCGTCTGGAATAAATACTCTCACATCTTTCCCCGACTTCTTTTGTAGCCAGTATTGGAGAAATGACATTTCTCTAATCATTTCAGGAGTCGGTTTTCTGCCGTTAGCTTCCATCTTCATGATTTGGTTAACTTGGTATTTAAACAGAAACCCGTTCCAGGACAGCACATTTTTGTTATAAACGCAGACATTGCC
>NZ_JAUBQR010000275.1:0-7712 GCF_036701385.1 Microcoleus sp. Pol12B4
AAAAGCTCGATCGACAAATCCATCTGTTCCTTCCCCCGCGCCAAAAATCTTTCGCACTCCTGCCAACACTCCACAGCCACCCCAAACTGCTCGAAAACCTCTTCTAGAGGCAACTCTCCCGATTCCACCCGATCGATAATCGCTTCAATACGATCGACCGTTTCCTCATAATTCCAGTCAGACTGGCGCAACTGCGAATCAATCATAACTTTTCTTCCGCATCCAATACTTCTACAATCTTAACTTTCAGCACGCCCCGACTCAATTTCACAGTCAATTCCTCTCCCAATTCCAAACCGTCAGTTGTGCGGACGATCGTACCGTCACTTTGGATTACCGCCGCATAACCCCTTTGCAATACCGCCGCCGGATTCAGTGCGGATAACTTTTCTTGCAATACCTCCAGTTTACCAGTAGCTTGCCGCAAAGTTAGGGATGTCGCAGGCAAACGTTTTAATCGATTTTGTAACAGTTGCAAATGCTCTTCTTCTGTCTGAAATCTTGCCCGCACAGCGTTTCCTAAATTGACCATTCGCTGCTTGTGTTCAAAGTAAAGATCTGCTAAAATTGGTACAGCTTGAGCGGCCGCCGCAGTGGGAGTGTGAGCTCGTTTATCTGCTACTAAATCGGCGAGAGATTCGTCTCTTTCGTGCCCGATACCAGTGATAATTGGAATCGCACAATTAGCGATCGCCCTGACAACTCTCTCATCATTAAAACAAGCCAAATCTTCCGCAGAACCGCCGCCGCGCCCTAAAATAATCACATCAGCCCTACCGTCCAATTCTACCCGGGCGATCGCGCGGGCGATCGCAGCAGCAGCCAATTCTCCCTGCACTCCTGTCGGCGACAGCAACACCCGCAAACCCGGATATCTTTGGGCTAGAGTGCGCTGAATGTCTCCCCAAGCAGCGCCAGTATCGGATGTCACCACGGCCACAATTTGCGGGTGTGCCGGAATCGGGCGCTTTCTGGCGGGATCGAAGAAACCCTCAGCATCCAAGCGCGATCGCAATTGCTGCAACCGCAAAGCCTGCAATCCTGCCCCAGCCGGTAGCGATTGCACAACAGTCAACTGGTACTCGCCGCGATTTTTGTAAACCCGGATGCTTCCCAAAACCAGCAACTGTTCCCCTTTTTCAGGGATTTGCACCAATTTTTGCCGCTGAGAATTCCACACCACGCAGCGAATCGCAGCGCTTTTGTCAGTGTCGCACAGAGTGAAAAAGCAGCCGCTGGGGTGGTGCGAAACGTTGGACACCTCGCCTGTCAGCCAAACTGATTGCAGGTTGCGATCGCCCTCCAACAAGTCTTGCAGGTAAGATGTTAGTCCAGCAACAGATAAAGCTGTATCGGGAAGAATTGAACTCATCCAATTTTAGATTTTAGATTTTATATTTTAGATTTAGGCTACTATCAATACTTCGGACAGTGTGTGATTGCCAAGCGTAAAATAAGGGTTTCAGGGCGATTGCAGAATCGACTTCCTAACGGAAAATCAAGGGTTTCCGACTAGGATCTCAAAATAGTCCGGACTATTGTAGTATATCTAAGGTAATTTATTTGTAGGCTGAGCGGACGATCGTAAATTTAACTGCAAACAAACTAATGATATCAGATACAATGATTTCGATGAATGTGCTGCGCCAAGAGGCTGCGGCGATCGGCATTACTGAGGAAGAAGCCAGAAAATATGGCGACCTCCGACATAAAAGAACTTGGTCTTTGGCGATCGAACATCACCTCTCAATGCAAGATTTTGCCGATCGCATAGAACAATCCTTCACAACTTCCGAACCCGATTCCTCCAGCGCACTCAACCACTCTCAGACTGCGGAGTCGAAGGACTATGGTATTCAGCTAACTGCGAACCTAGGCGAATCTAGAGTAACCAGGGACAACCAAACAGCCTCTCTTGCTTCGCCACAACAGCAAGCAGTAGCAATCGGGCGATCGCACACACATTCCGACCACAGCAGCAACCAAAACCGAGGTTTTAAACAAGTAGTTCAAAATCATATTAAAGCATTAACAATTGCATCCGCCTCCCGCACAAACCTGCCCAATTCACAACTGGGCAATTGGGTTTGTCCTGAGTGTGGGCTGGAGGGCGAATTGGATTGTTACCTTTGCGCCGGAGAAGGCACTGTAGGGGACATTGCAGCTATTGGCTGGACGCTAGCTTATATGGAAATGTTGGGCTGTTCTGCTCGCGAAATTGAACCGTTGAGAAAAAATTCGCCTTCAGTAAATATTCTGGAATTGAATTTAAAAGTTTGTGTTGCTATCAAACAAAGTAGCGAAGTTTTAGCCAGGACGGAGAAATGGGTAATTAGCCATTAGTTACCTGAAAGCTCAACCAAATTAAGTATTGATTCTAGCTTTTTCAAAGCAACTTCCAATTCGTCATTAACAACTTGGAAATCGAATTCCCCGGCAGCTTCAATTTCCTCTTTAGCCCGCACCAACCTACGGGCGATCGCAGTTTCGGAATCTTGGCCCCGACTCCGCAGCCGCCGCTCCAATTCTTCCCAAGAAGGAGGTAAAATAAAAATTCGCAGCGCCTCTGGAAACTTATTCCTAATTTGCCTAGCCCCTTCGAGTTCAATTTCGAGGATTACCCATTTTCCCTCACCAATTCCTTGCTTGAGACCAAAATAAGGAGTACCGTAAAAATTACCGGCAAACTCAGCCCATTCCGCCAACTCTCCAGCCTCAACCATTTGTTCAAAGCGGCTGCGGCTGACAAAATAGTAATGCTGTCCCTCAATTTCTCCCTCACGGGGCGATCGAGTTGTCACCGATACCGAAAGATACAATTCGGGATGGCGATTGAGGAGCGATCGTACTAAGGTGCCTTTCCCCACACCGCTAGGCCCCGTCAGAACAATTAATTTACCAGCTTTCATTTTTAGAATAGATAACCTGTAACAATTTAAGTTTCTGCTTACTTTAGACTGTAAGCGCTCAAATTGCAACTGAAAAACCTCAATCATCCCGACCTTGAGCGTCTTTACTGATCACAAAACGATTAGCAACCGTTTCCGGCTGAATCGCGGAGAGGATGACGTGACTCGAATCTGTAATAATTACCGCTCTCGTGCGGCGGCCGTAAGTTGCGTCAACCAGTTGTCCCCGCTCCCGCGCATCAGTAATAATCCGCTTAATTGGCGCTGACTCGGGACTGACAATGGCAATCACTCGATTAGCAGACACAATGTTACCAAAACCGATATTAATTAATTGAATATCCATGAAAATCTTAATCTGTAGGTGAACGATTAACTATCAATCCTTACTTTTTATTATATACAAATATTTTTTATTACACTCCTAAAATTTATCTCAACTAAGTTTTTTAGTTGAGATAAATTTTTTACCCTTTTGACGCCGAGTCCCCCGTTCTTTATCAAAAATTTAAAAAACACTCGCTGTTGCCGCTCTATCTTAAAGATTCCGTAAAAGCATCGGTTTTTAGTTGCCAATAAAATCATTAGCTGTATCGAGAAAACAGCCCGTAAATGTTGCGAAATATAAATTTAATTTCAGGGATAGAGAATTTTCAATATAATCAGTGATCAATGACAGTAAATCTTCGGAAATCGAAGTCTATACTAACAGTATTGAGACTGATGCTGCTTTGATGAGCTTTCCAGCCTAAACTAAAAGCTGCTGGCGATCGCACTTTTTACCCTGTTTTTCACCAAAAGATTGGGGATCATGTGCCAAACTACAGATGTTTATTCGATGATGTTCTACAATAAAATGGGTTTGTAGTGAAAATTTGAGTCCTATTAATACCAATAAAAAAAGTGTGGCTCTAATTATCAATTTTATAACATTAAAACTTACGCAAAAAGTTGTTTTACCCATGAATTATAGCGTATTCCAGGTTTATGAAGTGTAGGAACACGGCAATGCCGTGTCCCTACGGGGAACGAACGATCTGTTGTGCACTTCATAAACCTGGAATCTGCTGGGTAGCGGTAAGACTTCATCCACACCGCACCCTACACATACAGGATATGTACAAATCTTATTCAACAAAAAACCGGGATTAATGCAGATAAATTCACCCGCATTAATCCCGATTTATTCCACACTTAATTAAGCTGCAACTAAACCGCTGTGTCTCAACAAAGCTTTAGTGCTCGGTTCGCGTCCCCGGAAAGTTTTAAACACTTCCATCGGGTGCAAACTGCCGCCCAATCCCAACACTGTATCTCGGAAGCGCCTACCTGTAGATGCGATCGCACTTTCATCTTCCAAACCCGCTTCCTCAAACGCCGCAAAAGCATCAGCGCTGAGCACTTCCGCCCATTTATAACTGTAATACCCCGCCGCATACCCGCCCGCAAAAATGTGTCCGAAAGCGCACAAAAATGCGTCTTCTTCCAGAGGAGGCAAAACTGTGGTAGTTTTAGCGATGCGGTTGCGGACATCGGCCACAGTTTCGCTGCCGCCCGATCGATAGCGGTGGTGCAATTCGATGTCAACGCTGCTAAAATGTACTTGCCTGAGCATGACGCTGCCGCTCATGTAGTGGCGCGCTGCTAGCAGTTTTTGGTAGTAGTGTTCCGGCAAAGTTTCGCCGGTTTCGTAATGCTTTGCCATCCCGAACAAAGTCGCGCGATCGTAACACCAATTTTCCATAAATTGACTTGGCAATTCCACCGCATCCCACTCAACATTATTGATGCCCGAAGCCCCCGGATAGTCTACCGTTGTCAGCATATGCTGCAAACCGTGACCGAATTCGTGAAACAAAGTTTCGACTTCCACAAAAGTCATTAAACTCGGTTTGCCGTCAACCGGAGGGCTTTGGTTGCACACCAAATAAGCCACCGGCAACCGCGTGGTTGTTTTTCCCGCTTCCACAAATTTAGCGCGCACTACGCACTCGTCCATCCAAGCACCGCCGCGCTTTTCTTCGGGGCGGCTGTAGGGGTCTAAATAGAAATTGGCGATCGTATTTCCTGCTTCATCATTTATTTGGAAATAGCGTACATCTTTGTGCCACACAGGAGTTTGACCGTCCGCCGCAGTTACTGTCACGCCGAACAGCCGCTTTACTAATCCAAATAACCCCTCTAATACTTGTGGCAAAGCAAAATAAGGCCGCAATTCTTCGGCACTAAAAGCAAACTTTTCTTCCCTGCGCCGTTCCGACCAAAAACCTACATCCCAGTGCTTCAAATCTCCAGCTTCCGCCGCACCTTTTTCGGCAGCAAAAGCTTTCAATTCTTCCAAATCTTTGATAGCAGCATCATAACTAGCCTGACGCAATTCTTCTAACAAAGCTTCCACTGCTGCAACGTCGGGAGCCATTTTGCTCGCCAAGCTCAATTCGGCATAACTGCTAAACCCGAGCAAAGCAGCTTTTTCGTGGCGCAAAGCTAAAATGCGATCGGTCAACGGCCAGTTATTCAATTCTCCGCTACTTGCTCTGCCGATAAAAGCTTTGTACAACTTTTCGCGCAAATCGCGGCGGGTGCTGTGCTGCATGAAAGGGCCGTAACTCGGAAAGTCTAAAGTAATCCGCCAAGGGCCGTTTTCGGCATCCGCATTTTCTTCGCCGGCGCTGCGAGCGGCTTGAGCTGCTAAACTCAACAAACTCGGCGGCAAACCGTCAATTTCGTCTTTGTTTGTGAGGGTGATGCTGAATGCTTTGGTAGCGTCGAGGACGTGATTGGAAAATTGGGTAGTAATTTCGGCCAATTCTAATTGAATGGCATTAAAACGCTCTTTTTGCTCGCCTTCTAAACCGACGCCGGAGAGTTGGGCGTCTCGGAGAGCGGCTTCGACAATTCGCTTTTGAGCTGACTCTAAGCTGTCCCAATTTTCGCTAGCCCGCAGCGCTTTAAAAGCTTCATAAAGCGGTTTGCTTTGACTGAGCTTGCTCCAAAATTTTACTACTTCCGGCTGCACTGTTTCGTGAGCCGATCGCAGTTCCGGGCTATTTTTCACACCCATCAAATGTCCGACAATGCTCCAGCTCCAATTTAAACGCTCTCCGAGTCGCTGCAATGGTTCTACTAAGCCGCTCCAAGTCGGTTCTACAGACGATTCTAAGTCAGCTAGCGAGGCTTCTAGTTCGGTCAGCAGTTGGGTAACAGCGGGGACTACGTGTTCTGGTTCGATCGCGTCAAATGGAGGCAATCCTTGACCGATTAGTAACGGGTTATCAGCAATAGTTACGGTTGCAGTCATTTAATTTTCTTGTAACAGGTTTAAAACAGGTGAACTAGAAAGATTAGCTTTTCATTTTGTAACACAGTTGTCGAAAATTTTGGGTTCGATCGGGCGTGAGTCCCAGAATGTCTGAGTCGAAAAATCTTCCTTCTGGCTGATGACTAATGAGTGTTCACTAATTATTAATGACTACTCTCTTGTGTGTGCTGCAACTCCTTGACCACCGAGATTAAGCGCTTGAGGTGAGGTTTGACAACTTCTTGCTGCTCGTGTTCCAAACGGTGAATTTGAGCTTGGACAATAGACAAATCCGCACTCGATTGGTGTGCGGGAGCTTGCAGTTGGCTTTGCAAATTGGCCATGACTTTCTGGATTTCCAAAAATCGAGTATTTACTACTTCCCAGTCGTCTCTGGTGATAGAAGTTTCTGCCAAGCCTTGCGTCGCACTTTGCAGTTGCTCTATAGCCTGTTCCACAGCTTGGAGATTCGCCGATTGGCCAACCGATAAATCTTGCAGTTGTTGGTTCACCTGCTGGCGGACATCGAGTACAGCAGACGCCACGATTTCTTGCAAAGAAGCTACCGACTCTCCTAAACTCAGCAACTGCCGCTGGATATCGATCGAATCCTCAAAGCCTTCTGCCCTAGGCATTGCAGCCATTTGCTGGCGCAGCGCTGCAATATCTGCTGACAACTGCTTGCGTAATTTAACAATTACCGTCACCGCCGTTTTTTCGACTTTATTGACAGACTTTTGTACTTGAGCCATTTCCGAATTTTGATGCACCCGCACTTGCTGCTCGAACCGATACCGGTTAGCAACATTCAGCGACAAAGCCAAAGTTAGGGGAGCTACCCCGTAAAAAGCTTGACCGGACACAGCCACCGCCACGGAACCCACACCAGAGGCCGCCAGAGAGGCGTACTCTGCCAGCTCCAGCCAGTGCCTTTGAGGAAAACTTGGTCTCAAGTGGTTTGCAACAGAGGGTTTTGGCTTCCGCACGGCTCTTTGGGTCATAGTATTTGCTCGTTGTTGGTAAGGTTGCGAGATTGGGTGGAGCATCGATTTCTATCCTTTTTTCAGTTATATGTTTTAGATTATTTCTTGGCACTCTTCTATTTTTACCTTTGTGAGTAAGTTAAGGATGACTGACATATTATTATGTATTTGGGAGCCTGTGACGATCGCGCCCAATTCCGGCTGTTAAAAGGTTCGCCCCAACGCGCCCTCTATTTTACAGGAGTTAGCGCCACCGGGTTCGGGCGATCGATAATAGCTGCCCAGGCTAACCGAACAATGCCTAAGATTATTTTAGATTTTAGATTTTAGATTAAAAGGCAAAAAAATGCGACCTACTGAGGGCGATCGTCGTTGGGAGCTTGTCGGGAGTTGCCTTTTTGTTCGCGCATTGGTATAATCTACTCTTTCTCAATTGCTCCTCTCAAATTTACTGCAAAAATTGACCAATGAACTCAGAAAAACCCGGAATTGGCGATCGGCTAAAGTCTATTTTCAGTA
>NZ_JAUBQR010000276.1:0-7711 GCF_036701385.1 Microcoleus sp. Pol12B4
AACTGTTAAGTGAGGATAGAGAGCATAATTTTGAAATACCATAGCGATATCTCGGTCTTTAGGAGGCAAATCGTTAACCAGCCGATCGCCAACCCAAATATTGCCAGCCGTCAAAACTTCCAAACCGGCGATCGATCGCAGCAAAGTGCTTTTTCCGCAGCCAGAAGGCCCCACCAACACCATGAATTCCCCGTCTTCGACCGTTAGGTTAATGCGCCGCAAAACGCTGTTAGACGCAGGGCGATCGGCCGCAGGCAAGACATTTTCGGCGGCGGTGTTTGCTTCTTTTTCCTGTTCTCCTTGGCGGAGAGGAAAACTTTTGTAGATATTTTCTAATACAACTTGCGCCATTAAACAATTTTAGATTTTAGATTTTAGATTGGGGAATTGGGGAATTGGGCATTGGGGATTGGGCATTGGGCATTGGGCATTGGTAATTGAGATATTCAAGGAAGGAGGAAGTTGGGGAACGAGCAGTGTACAGGATTTAAATGATTTAACGGATGGATGTTGAAGTCAGAAGTCAGAGGTCACAAATCTGATTAATGCCCCATGCCCCATGCCCCATGCCCCATGACTATTGACTATTGACTGCTGATAACTTTGATAATTTTTTCACCCGGATTGAGGTCAAAAACTCGATCGCCCGCAGCATCTTTCCCCCAAAAAGCTATAGCATCCATAGCTGATCGCAGCAGGCGGCCAGAATTAGTAAAAAGTTTGACATCCGTACCCGGAACAGCCTGCAGCAAGCCAACTAAAGCATCTTTAGGTTCGGAGAAACGAAAAGCTTGAGTGCCAATTTCGCCCCGGTTAGTAAGTCTGACAGAACCTGCAGGCATTCGTTTTGCCCAACCCAACTCGGAAAACAGCACCAGACTGTCGTCCGGGTAGAGAGTGATGCAACCCACCAACTGTTCCTGCTTCCGCAACCTGGTTACTTGAGAACCCTGGGCCGCGCGGCCCATTGGCGGCAGTTGTTCATCATCAATCTCAAACCGGAGGACTCGGCCTCCTGAAGTGGCGATCGCCACTTGCTCGCCGACTTTAGCCAGACTCGCACAGCGCAGCCGATCGTCCTCCTTGAGTTTAACAACAGTAACGCCACGATTAGTCAAATCAGCAAATTCCTGCATCGCCAAGCGCTTAATTTTTCCTTGCTGAGTCAGAGTTACTAAATCCGCCGCCTCCGAATTTTCCGGCAAAATAAAGTGTGCAACTGTGATTTCCGACAAAGCGCGATCGGCACTGTCTTTAGTAGCACTCGGCGACAACAAACTAACGATCGGCGTTCCCCGGTCTTTGGCGCTACTACTAGGAATATCGGCCACTTTCAGCGGATAAGCTTTGCCGTTAGGAGTTAAGACGACCAAAGTGCGATCGGTTTTCGTCAGATTTGCCGTCACAATAAAATCTTCATTTTTTTCTAAAGCTGAAACCGATTTTTCGCGACTTTTCGAGCGTGGCTTTTCCCCAGTCTGCAAGCGTCGCACGTACTGCTTGTGCGAAAATTCAACAATAGTTTCCTCTGGCTCTAGAACGGGCAATAAGTTCGGCTGAATCGTTGCCGGCGACAACTGCTTAACCCCAGAATTTTTCTTACCAGAAAATTGTGATTCGGCGTTTGCTGCGCGTCCGGTTCCATTGGCGAATTTAGTGCGGCGGGGGTCAGCGTACTTGCGTTTGAGCGATCGAAATTCCTTCTTTAAAGCCTTCAAAAGTTCGCGCCTGTCGCTCAACAACCGCTGCAATTCTTGAATATTAGCCATCAACTCATCAAACTCAGACTGCAAATTTTGCCTTTCCAAACCAGTCAGTCTACGCATAGGCATCGCCAAAATCGCATCAGCTTGACTTTCGCTCAAATTGAGGCGAACTTGCAAAGTTTGCTTAGCAGTAGAGCCATCAGGAGAATTTCGGAGAATGTCGATCGCTGTATCGAGATTTGTCAAAGCCAACATTAAGCCTTGGACAATATGACAGCGGCGTTCTGCAGCTTGCAACTCGTAATTGTAGCGGCGGGTCAGAGTCACTTCCCGGAAATCCAGAAATTCCTGCAACAATTGTCGGAGCGTCAATTGTCGCGGTTGACCGTTGACAATTGCCAGCAAAATCGCCCCAAAATTTGTTTGCAGGTCAGTTTGCTGGTAAAGACGAGCGAGAACCGCTTCTGGGGTAAATTCCCGCTTGAGTTCAATCACCACTCGAATGCCTTCGCGATCGCTCTCGTCACGCAAATCAGAAATACCTTCGAGACGGCCGGAATTGACCAACTCCGCCACCTTTTCAATCCAAGCCGCCTTATTTACCTGAAACGGAAACTCCGTCACCACGATCGCCGTTTTAGTACGCACCTTGCGATTACCTGGCACCTCTTCCACCCCTGCCACACCCCTGACCGCAATGCTGCCTCGACCCTTAGTGTAGGCGTCAACAATGCCCTCTGTAGCGACGATTTCCCCTCCTGTGGGAAAATCAGGACCCGGAATCAGTTCTATCAACTTCTCGTCGGATAGTTCCGGGTTTTCAATCAAAGCAATTAAACCGTCTACCACCTCTCCCAAATTGTGTGGCGGGATATTAGTTGCCATCCCGACAGCAATGCCGGTACAGCCGTTGAGTAACAGAAACGGCAACTGAGCAGGCAGCGCCGTCGGTTCCTGCTGCGAATTGTCAAAGTTACCAGTAAAATCAACAGTTGCATCGCCGACTTGGGTTAGCATAGCTTCGTGGGCGATCGGTGCTAGCCTCGTTTCCGTATAGCGCATAGCAGCCGCCGGATCATTGTCCACCGAACCGAAATTGCCGTGACCCGCCAGTAAAGGATAGCGGCTCGAAAACTCCTGAACCATGCGTACCAGAGCGTCGTAAACCGATTGGTCGCCGTGGGGGTGATATTTTCCCAAAACATCTCCAACTACCCGGGCGCACTTACGGTAAGGTCGGTCTGGCGTCAGACCGAGTTCGTGCATCGCATATAAAATTCTACGGTGAACTGGTTTTAAACCGTCGCGGACATCAGGCAAAGCTCGCCCGACGATCACACTCATGGCATATTCGAGGTACGATTGCTGCATCTCGGCGTGCAGAGGCGTAGAAATTACTTGCCCGGAAAGTAGGTTGAGTTGTTTAGCCATGAGTCCTTGTGTCCGTTAATTCCTGAGTGAAAACAGCCTCTGTCAATAATGCCGAGGTTCCCTGTCTCGATTGAAAAGCCTTTGCTGCAGGCGAACCGAAAGTTCGACCCAACCGCCCATTTGAACAATAAAAATAAACTTAACTTGTGAAAGCAGAATCAGAGTCCCGAAGACGGACAACACTTGCCTCTTACTCTCCACTCTTACCCTAACCTCTATGTTGCCTTCATTTGCGCCTACCTGTCTATTTACCTTCTCACGGCAGAAGGTAAATAGACAGGAGAACACGGAATGCCAGAAACTCAGAACGTAGTGAGGCTGTAGCTCTTCCTAGGAAAGCGTCACGAGGGACTTTAGTCCCTGTCAATCTATGATAGAATTTAATTGCAATTAGGAATAACCATCTACACGAAGAAATATTCTATTCAGGAGAAACCCCGGATTGATCTCGTCTCAGTACAGCCGTAGCGTGGATCAAAAGGGTTGACGATCGAGCTTACCGTATTTTGGCAAGCGTGATGGACTCCGAAAGTCTTAAAAAAGAAAAGTAAGCGCAATTGGAATACCCCTGGTAGTGGTAATTGTTCGGAGCGTGTAGAGATGACTGGACGATGAGTGAAGTCCCTGTTTTGGGCTTATTCAACAATAGAGCGTGGCCGTTACTCACTGAGGGAGCATCTCAATGAAAGCACCCAAGCTAGAAATTGGAGGCACGAAACAGGAGCCAGGAGGAAAGAGGAAGAAGGAAGGAGCCAGAAGAAGTGTTTGTACAAATTATGAGATGCTCCCCTCACTCAGAGTCTCAAAAATGCCGATATCGATGAATTCATCACTCAAAAGCTCTCCTGGCGATATCTCCTAGTCTGGACTCCCCTTGATGAAAGAAAGCGTCGATATTTGAAGCCGTTTTGATGGGTTAAAACTCAGAATTAGGAATCTCCAAAAATCCCCGCTAAATTCGCTACTTCGAGTGCTGTGGCGACAGGAGGAAGGAAATAATTATCACACATTCCCGATTTTAATATTAGTTCAAAAAATAATGCAATTGTAGGCCCGTGACCCAAACTGATCTCCAGTAAATCAGTTCCCATCTAAAATATAAAATATAAAATCAGAAATGGTAGAAGCCGGAGGCTTGACCTAAAGAAAGGATATTATAAGTCCAGGACGCACGGGTAGTCAGAAACCGGGTTTTTTCATAGCAATAGTTCGTTATAGCCCGCCGAAACGAGCAAAAACCCGGTTGCGAGGCGTCGTCCATCCGTCCTGGATTGTACTAGAAACCTGCTACCTGAGAATATTGAGACTCTCACCAGTGTCAGGTCTAGTTATAAAAAAGAACTAAACTGTCTGTGTGTAGTAGTCTAAATGATGGTACTGGATGCTTCTAGGCATCTGTAAACCCTCTCACAGCTAGTGGCTCAAGGATATACATACGGGTTTTGCAGGGTTCCCGGCTGATGGCGCTAAAAACTCTGCATTTTTGACGGGGAATGTAGTCCCCGTCTCGTGTTCCTCTTTGGACTAAAGTCACAAAGTTTCTATACTTCCCATATTTATTTATGAAAACCGTTCTGATTGTAGAGGACGATTTGGTTAATGCTCGGGTTTTTTCCAAAATTCTGACTAAGCGGGGGGGCTTAGCCGTGAAGCACACGGAAAATGTTGAAGAGGTGATGCAGATTGCTGCTAACGGCGAAGCGGATTTGATTTTAATGGATGTGTCTCTTTCGCGCAGCGTGTACCAGGGCAAATCTGTTGACGGCATTAAGATTACTCAACTGCTCAAAGCTGACCCGCAAACGGCATCGCTGCCGATTATTTTGGTGACTGCTCACGCAATGGCTGGCGATAAAGAAACATTTCTGGATCAAAGCGGTGCCGACGGTTACATCTCTAAACCTGTGGTAGACCATCAAGAGTTTGTTAATCAAATCAAGGCTTTGCTACCTGATTGAGGTGAACCATACATGAATAAAAAATAAGAAGGGAGAAGGAAAAAGGAAGCAGGAAGAAAGAATTGTTTGTTTGAACCCACAAACAATTAAAACTCTAGAATTACAAAGTTTGCTTAAACTCTGAATCTTCCTTCTTCCTTCTTCCTTTGGATGTCCCGATTACACAATGCTATGAGTTCGGAGCTTGAATTAGTGAGGAAAACTTTGAGATTTTTTAACTCATGAAATCGAAGTGTGCGTTGCGGCGAGGAACCAACTTATCCTCAGCGAGCGCAACGCTGTTCATTCATTCATGCAATCTCAAAACTATGATTAGTCTTCGTCCTCATCGAAGTCAAAACCGATATCATCATCATCATCATCTGGTCCCAAGGCATCATCCTCAGTCTCAGCGACAAAATCGTCTTCATCAACCTCAACTTCCTCAAAATCCTCATCAGGCTCAAGATCAGAGGCGCGCCCGATCTCAAAACCGCTCTCGATCGTATAAGCGCGGCGGGCAGTGCGATCGTCCAAAACCACATCCTCCTGTAAATCGTGGATGTCGTCATCAAACACAGCACCATCAAAACCCGCATCCTGAACCCCAGCATCCTCATAGGCATTGAACCCAGTACCCGCAGGAATCAGGCGGCCGATAATCACATTTTCCTTCAGCCCGCGCAGCCAGTCAGACTTACCTTCGATCGCAGCCTCAGTCAACACACGCGTAGTCTCCTGGAAGGAAGCAGCGGAAATAAAGCTATCAGTATTCAGCGAAGCCTTAGTAATCCCCAGCAACACCGGAGTATAATCCGCCGGGGCTCCACCAGTAATTGACATCGCCTCATTCACCTGCTCAACCTGCCGCAATTCTACCAACTCACCGGGGAGCATAGTAGTATCGCCGCCATCTTCCATCCTGACTTTGTTAGTCATCTGGCGAACAATCACCTCGATGTGCTTGTCGGAAATATCCACGCCCTGAGACTGATAAACCGACTGCACCTCATTCACCAAAAACGTCTGCACCTGTTGGAAACTCTCTAAGGCAGCCTCAAAAGTAGACTGCCGCTCCTTGAGCACATGAAAGAACACCTCCAGAATTTCGTGAGGGTTAGCAGGCCCGTCGGTCAAAGCTTCGGCGACCCCTACGCGCTGTCCGTCGGAAACGATCGGGTTTTGACCAGGCAACAAAGGATACTCCTCAATCCGGCCATCATCCTCAATCACCGCAAGTTCCACAACATCGTCATCCGTAACCACGCGAGCCGTCCCCGGCCGCTTGGCTAAAATACAAGCTTCCTTCGGCTTCCGCCCTTCAAGAAGTTCCTCAATCCGTGGCAAACCCTGAATGATATCCCCAGTCTTTGCCCGCTCAAACACCAGAATCACCAAATTGTCACCCCGCTGCACCAAGTCGCCGTCGTCTACGTGCAGCACGGCACCAGCCGAAACCCGGTAAGGGCGAGCCACCCTGAGCAAGAGTTTCGCCGGTTCTGTCTCCGACGCAGGTACAACCTTCACAACTTGGCCGGATTCTTCGAGAACAACCCCCGGAGCTATTTCGGTACCAGCCACCAGCAGTTGACCCGGACTCACATCCGGCGTACCCGCCACAGAGATCGAAATAGAATCCGCATCTCGCATCACCAACAGTCGGCGTACTGGTTCGCCATGCCCCTCACGGATGCCCCGAACGATACCCGCTTCTTTGCAGAGAATCTCTGTGCGGGCGACTACTGCCCCCGGCGCGATCGACTGCCCATCTTCGACCAACAGCCGCGTGTGAGTGCTGCCTTGAGTCGGATCAGCAGACACATCCCGCCGAATCACTAGCGATTCCAAAATGACTAGCTGCAAGCGGAAAGTCTTGGAAACTCGATCCCCCCCATCGGCCACAGTCATAGCCAACTCTTGCGACGCACTATCGTCTTCAGGCGAACCCCAAGCCGGGCCCGAACCGTCCGCCCCAAAAGCCATAGCATCATCCTCATCCGGCAGCAGCTCGATATCCGCCGCCAATTGCGGAGCTCCCGAACCAATTTCCAAAATAAGCTGAGTCCGCAGCAGTTCCAATCCCTCGACAGATTTGACGCGCTCCCCATCCTTATAAGGAAGTCGCTGCACTGCTTTCAAAGAGATCGACTCATTCAGCGCCGTCTGAGAAGGCACTGGTGGCTTATCCGGCACCGGGAACTCCACCACAGGCCGCAGCAACAAAGCCGGGCCCTCGGGAGTTTCGATATACTCGGCATAGCCCAACTCTTCGGCAACTAAGCCTGGGAAAATTTCTTGACCGGCGTTGACGATTTGACCTTCCCCGAATGTTAGCGGCGGGCGGTCTACTACATGGAGTGTGCCCGGTTTGATCACAATTTCCCGCAGGATGTCATTTTTCTGAGTGATTTCCACTGCCCCGCTGGTTTGGCAGAAAATATCCTTAACGACTTCTGTACCGGCCTCTACGTACTGGCCATCTTCCACCAGCAGCAGAGAAATATCCTTATTGACCTCGTGGCACTCTTCCGGTATCCAGAGCAGAGTTCCGCCTTTGACGACTTCGTAGCCAAGTTTAGCTTTGCCGCGCTTGTGGACTTCCACCCCGCCGTACTTGACAATGCCCCCTGTAGCTGT
>NZ_JAUBQR010000430.1:0-1600 GCF_036701385.1 Microcoleus sp. Pol12B4
CAGCGGTTTGAAGACATGGCGGGCAAGTTTTACTGGCCTAAAAAATATCCAAACGGCTTTGCTGATGGCGGTGAAATCTTCGCGGAAGTAGCGCAAGACAACTTAGATGTTTTGATAGACTTAGACTCGATGACAGTGCCCACAAATGTGGAAGTGCTGTATCAATATCCTGCGGGTATTTGCGTTTCTTGGCTGGGATTCGACGCACCCTATATTTCCGATAATCACTACTTTCTGTGCGACGAACACACTCACCCCCCTGGTGTTGAAAAAAATTACTTAGAACAGTTAGTAAGATTGCCTGCTTGTTCGGTAGCAATTGGCGCACTACAAAGCATTCCTGTCAATCGAGAGGCGATTAGAAATGCTCTCGGAATTGGCTTGGATCAAATGACTTATCTGTGCGTTTCTCCGGGCAGAAAAACGAATCCAGAAATGGTACGAGCTCAAGTTAAAATCCTTAAGGAAGTACCAGATAGTGTGTTAATCCGCAAAGGTCAAGGCGACCCCGACGTTATTCACAGCACTTACCGCCAAGAATGCGAAATTCAAGGAGTAGATTTTGGTCGGATTAAGTTTATAGGGCAAACCAGAAGTGAAGAAGAACACCGGGCTATTTATTATGTAGCCGACGTGCTTTTAGATTCCTATCCTTACAACGGCGGGACTCATAATTTAGAGGCTTTGTGGGCTAATTTGCCAGTGGTAACTAGATCCGGCGACCAATATCTTTCGCGCATGGGTTACGCTTTCCTCAAAAGTGCAAATCTTGATGTTGGTGCGGCGTGGACTTGGGAAGAATACACGCAGTGGGGAGTTAAGTTTGGCCGCGATGCTGGTTTCAGAAATGCGGTGAAAGAGCATTTAGTAAAATCTAAGCAGCCAGAACATCTCGCACCTTTGTGGAATCCTAAAAAGTTGGCTGAGGATATGTATCAGGTGTTTCAAAAACTTTTGTCAGTTGACGGTTGACGGTTATCAGTTATTGGTTATTTGTTACTCGCTTGGGGCTGCTAATAACCAATAACCAATAATAAGATTAGTCTGCACCGTCAACGGTCAACGCTCAACCGTCATGCACCGTCAACGGTCAACTCTCTCTGTGTTCTCAGGGTGCGATCGCCTATCAAGCATTGGAGATGGCTGTGGGCGATCGCATTCGATCGAGTTGACGAGCAAGACTTCTGGAACTGGTACAAATTTTGCTAATCCTCGACATCACCCTACAGCGCCACTGGCACACTCACCTCCTTACCAGCAGGATGATTTCGTGCTACCTTCCTAATGACTTTTGGCGTTGCTGAGTTAGAGTATGAATAGGAGGAATAATTTATGCAATGCCCAGAATGTAAATCAACCCATATCCGTAAAAACGGCAAGAAGAAATGAAAACAGAATCACATTTGTGTCCAATGTGGTCGTCAATTCATTAATCAGTATGAACCGCATCGAGGTTATAGCGAGAGCATCAAACGTGATTGCCTAAAAATGTACGTCAATGGTATGGGTTTACGGGCTCTCTTAACGAGTTAAGGGAGTTCATCATACCACGGTAATAAATTGGGTAAAACAAGTCGGAAAACTGTTACCAGATGTTTAT
>NZ_JAUBQR010000277.1:0-7521 GCF_036701385.1 Microcoleus sp. Pol12B4
AACAGTTTGCTTTTGTGCCATCTTTGTGACATAATTTATACCGTTTTGTAGATATGCAAAACTTGATGTTTCCAGAAGAGATGCCGAATCGCGGCAACCAAATTTTAAGAATGAGAAGTTCTGTGCCAATTGGGTGCTTGCTTTTCTTGTGGCTGTGTGCTGGTTCTATTGCTAGCGCCCAAACTAATCCACCAGGCCTCGATCAATTTTCTCCTAATCCTCTAGAAATTACCACACCCGATCCCCTAGCTCCCGCTAATGAATCTTTGAGCAGCACTCAGCGGGACGAACTGACAGCGGCTTTGGAGCAGTTAAACTTAGAAGCAGCGGCTAAACTGGAAGCTGGAGACGGCGCTGGTGCTTTTGAAATTTGGTTCCGAGAATTGCGGCTGCGGAGGTATTTGGGCCCGGCGGCGGAAATTGCTGCTTTGAGTCGGGTGGGAAATGTTGCTTGGAGCAATGGTAAAAACCTCGAACTACAGCTTATTACCAAACGGTTGCAAGCAATTCAAAAAGAAGTCAAATCCCAAGTACCACTTAATACTGAGTTGCTCCCCGCCTTCGCTGCGGCTTTTCAGCAGGTGCGCGCTAAAGGCCCGACTGTAGAAGTTTACCAAGAAATTCTCGAAAATGCGCGCCAAAACGAAGATATATTGGCTCAAGGTCAGATTTTGAAGGCGATCGCGCTAATTCACGTCAATTGGTTGAGTTACGATAAAGCTGCTTCCGTGTATGAGGAATTGGCAACTTTAATTCAGGAAAACCGCGCTTTATTTGCTGCTAATTCTGCTGTACCAAATTCTGCTGTTGTTGCGGGAAACGGCGCGCCGCCGCAACCTGTAACTCCTCCAACTGAGGTAGATACTCTGAGACAGTTAGCTTACGTTTACCAGCAGTCAAAACAACCCCTAAAGGCGATCGCAGCAAGGGAAAAACTAGCATCAGTGTATCTTAACTTGCAAAATCCCAGCGCTATACCACCGCTCAAAATTGCGATCGCCAGCGATTATCAAACCATAGGTCAAATCAATTTAGCAGCTCAATACTATCAGGAAGCATACAATTTAGCCGTCCCTATTCAACAGTATGCCCAGGCTAGCGAAGCTTTGGATAAATTAGCTTTACTTTATCGAGCGCAAAAGCAGTGGGAACAGACTTTGCGGATTTATCAAATGCAGTTGCTGTTAGAAGAGCGGGCTTACAATTTCTACGGATTGATGAACACTTATGACAATATCGGTCAAGTTTATCAAGAGATGAAGGCTTACGATAAGGCTTTGGAATCCTATCAAAAAGGGTTAGACGTGGCTAAAAAATTGGGACACCGACAAGAGTATTTTGCTAAGAAAATTCAAAAAGTTAACAAGCAATTGCAAAGGACTTCGTAGTTGTCAGCCGACAATAATGCCAATTTGCGATGTCAGTAATTTAAATGCAGTAAGGTGCGCAGTGCGCACCCTACGAAAATACTTGGGACTGGTAACTTTCTCGCGATATAGAATAATACACTACATCTGTTTCGTAGTAGTGAGCATTTTTTTCATATTTCATGCCAACTTTCTGTATCACCCGCTGGGAGGCGATATTTTCTGGGCGGGCGATCGCAACTATTCTATCAAACTGTAAGATTTCAAATCCATACTTTAGACTAGCAAAAGATGCTTCTGTTACCAATCCTTGATTCCAATAAAGTTTGTTGAGTACATAGCCGAGTTCAACTTCCGATGTTCTGTCCAGAAAACCCAGTCCGCAGCGACCTATCATTTTACGGTCTATTTTATGTACTACAGCCCACATTCCAAAGTTGTTTTCTTCCCAACGTTTGAGCATGGTATGAATGGCGATTTCTGTTGCTTCTCTACTTCTAACTCCTGTGAGGTATTTCATGGTTTCCGGATCGCTGTAGATGGGGTACAGATCATCTAAGTCGTCAGGTGTAAATTTTCTCAGATACAATCGTGCTGTCTCTATTTCGTGCATAATTTATCAGTACAAAGTCTAATACACTTTCCTTGGGACGAGGGTGAAATGTAAAATTAATTTCTTCAATGGAGTGAAGTGTATTTTTAAAAGCAAGCATTTAACCAGCAAATAAAACCCGTGGCCAACTCTATGTCTAAAGGCATAAAGTGGCAAGTAGGGGGTATCCGCTGTTGTAATAAATATGGGTGACTGAGCGCTGTCTGGTTCGAGAATTTGCTGGAGCTGTATAAGATTTCCTAATTTAACTGACTCTATTTGCTACAATTGTTAGTTGGATATATTGTACAGCTTTTTTGCTCAAATCTGAGCGAACTGATCTCGCCAGCCAGCCCTACAAGCCGCGCAGCGAAAAAAAGCTCCATATCCTCAGCAAAAGTCCCCAAATTTAGCAGCATAATAGCTTTTGCAATCTAAAATCTAAAATCTAAAATCTAAAATCTAAAATCGGATGACAATTTCCTCACCAGTAGCAGACACCAAAAACAAATCCGGCCAGGAAACAGACTGGCGGTTATTCATGAGGTTGGCATCTTACGCAACCCGCAGCAAACGCTTGCTGATTATTTCGATCGCACTATTAGTACCGCTAGCAGTCTCAGGAGCAATTCAACCCATTCTCATCGGACAGGCAATTTCGGTAATTCGCTCGGAACCTACCTACGAATTCTTGCGGGGATTGTCTCTATCTGCTGCATTGAATATTTTGGCTATTTTGCTCATGCTAACTATAACACTTAGATTAGCACTGCAATCAGTTCAAGGCTATTTAGTCACGAAAGTAGGGCAAATAATTACTACAGATATTAGAAATGATTTGTTCGCGCACGTCACATCCCTAGCAGTGAGATTTTTCGATCGCACTCCTGTCGGTAAATTGATGACCCGCCTCACCAGCGATGTAGAAGCTTTGGGAGAGGTTTTCTCTTCAGGGGCGATCGGCATTGTCAGCGATTTATTTTCAATTTTAGTAATTGCCATTTTCATGTTTACCATGCAGTGGCAACTAGCTTTAATGTTGGTGCTGATGATGATACCAATTACCGCAGTCATAGTTTATTTCCAGTACCAATATCGCATAGCAAATTACAATACCCGAGAAGAACTTTCCGATCTCAACGCACAACTGCAAGAAAACCTGACCGGTATTGGCGTAGTGCAGCTATTCCGCCGCGAAAAATTCAACTCAGAATTGTTTCGCGTCACCAATAAACGCTACATTAAAGCAGTTGACAAAACTATATTTTACGACTCAGCCGTATCTGCGACATTAGAATGGATTGCTTTAGTAGCGATTGCAGCCGTTTTGTGGATGGGGGGTCAAAGGGTTTTAGCCGGTAATCTTAACTTCGGTACTCTCTCTGCATTCATTTTATTTGCTCAGCGTCTCTTCGATCCGCTGCGGCAATTTGCGGAGAAATTCACGGCAATTCAAGCAGGATTTACGGCAGTCGAACGGATTAGCGATATTCTCAACGAACCGATCGAAATTAAAGATCCAACTAGCGGGAAGAAGGAAGAGGGCAGAGGGCAGAAGGAAGAAGGAAGAGGGAAGAGGGCAGAAGGAAGAAGGGCAGGTTATTCACCGTTGTTGATAACTGGACATCCAGAGGCAACGGCTTACAACTTGTCTCCGTTGGATCGAGAATTGGCAGATAATCATCAAAATCCAGCAAGTTCAGAATATCGTTTAGTGCCTAACAATCCCCAATCACCCCCCGCCAACCCCCCCAAGCTTCGGGGGGGAGAAAATGCCAAGTCGCCGAATTCTGAATCGGGAGAAATCCAATTTGACAACGTGTGGTTTGCTTATAAAGAAAACGAATATGTCCTGCAAAACCTCAATTTCACCATCAAATCCGGCGAAAAAGTAGCATTAGTTGGCCCTACCGGTGCGGGCAAAAGTTCGATTATCCGTCTCCTGTGCCGCCTTTACGAGCCGACGCGAGGACGGATTCTGGTTAATCATGTGGATATTCGGGATTTGCCTCAAGCAGAGTTACGCAGGCACATAGGCGTAATTATCCAAGATGGCTTTCTATTTGCTGGTGACGTGAAGAGCAATATCAGCCTGGGAGAAAGTTACTCGATTGAGGAAATTCAAGCAGCAGCAGAAAAGACAAATGTTGCCCGGTTGATCGAACAGTTGCCTCAAGGTTATGATACGCAATTGCGGGAACGGGGAACTAATCTTTCGGGGGGACAAAAGCAATTATTAGCGTTTGCTCGCGCCGCCATTCGCAATCCCAGTATCTTAGTTCTAGACGAGGCAACTGCTAGTTTGGATGTGGGAACGGAAGCTTTAATTCAAGAAGCTCTAGAGCGTTTGATGGCGGACAGAACGGCGATAATTATTGCTCACAGGCTCTCGACTATCCGAAATGTCGATCGTATTTTAGTGCTCAAACGCGGGCAGTTAGTAGAGTCTGGCAGCCACGAAGAATTGTTGCAGCAAGAAGGGTTGTATGCCAGTTTGTACAAATTGCAAATGCTGGGAAGTTAATATCTGAAGGAAGAACGAAGAGGGAAGAGGGAAAATTTTCGGAATACCCAGATACAGGACTTGACGGGGTTCTTACCCCGTCAAGTTTTCTATTCAACCTTTGTTTGCACTTTTTATCTGCGATTCACTTCACGTTAAGCTGAGGATTCCGATCGCCTAGCCCCATCGCCAATCCCGCCACGTCAGATGCCAGCATCCCACTCAGGAAGGCCCCAAACGCTGTCACCCCCACATTGACTGCATCCAGCGATTGCATCGGGAAAGCGCTGCTGTAGAGAAAGCCCCCAGCAATGCCACCCGCTAGGCCAGAGAGTCGGAAGGCAATTTCTCGGAACGGATCGGGAGGAGGAGGAAACCGCCAGGGCCCCCTGGGAATCGTTCCACACCATCCGGCGATCGCCCAAGCCATTAATAAAGCTATATTCATTTGCTTTTATCTCGATACGTTAGCTTTATTGTGGCGATCGAACCGAGCGATCGACCAGTCGCATTTTTGAGTGACACTTATTTGAGCGACAGGCCTCTGTGCCACCACAGCAGACCTTGGCATACATTCAATTAGATTCGTCCTCCAATCTAAAATCTAAAATCGCAAATTTCAAATTGATTTACTTGCCTGAAATCATTTTCCCCAGGGTTTCCGGCAGGTGAATTATGTGTTGGAAAAGCTGATTTGGACCGATACCAAACAATAATTGCATCGCCAGCACAATTGCTGCTAAAGCAATCGCTGTCCCGATGCTGGCTTTCAACACTTTAAAAGCCCAATTAAACACCAGCCAAGATACAAGTAATGAAGCAATTAAGATAATTAATTCTATTGGCATATAACATTTTTAACTTTAATTTAAGACTGCGGACATGAAACTAGAACGCCCGATTTCTTCCTATATAATCATCAAACCAAATAGCTTTGTCAAAAACCAGGTTTAAGAACACAACTCCTGTGATTTTAAGTTTAAGCAATACTGCCGCGTTTCCGTGTTTCCTTATAAGAAATTCCGACATTTTTTAAGCCGGCTTTAATCATTTGCTGCTCTAACAAAGCGAAAAAGCGACTTCGATCGCCCCCCGTGACTACCGCTTGATTGTGAGCTTCTGCTAGCGTCACCGGATACCCGCCACCTTTGTGTACTTGAGCCAGCATCATTCCTAATGCTAAATCTAGCTGTGCTGTATCTTGTGCTACCCATTCCGGCACTTCTATTCTAGCAATTTCTGTGCCAACGTGAACGTAACAGAAATAAACTGAATTGAGGCCGTACAAATCTAAAATTCGAGCTTGGGATTTCCACAAAGGGCTTCTTTGTCCCGGTGACAGGATTGTTGCCCACAAGATGGCATCCCGCAGAGGTTCAAATTCTTGGCAAGGTGCTTTGTCAGCGAAAGAAATTGTGGCGGCAAATCCGACGTTCGGGCAATTTGTCATGCAGTCTGGTACTTCGTGGGTGCAAGCTTCAAACCGTAAAAAAGATAAGCTTTCGCTGCTGCGAGAAGCGCTTAAGTATCCTAACAGCGGAATTCCTGCTAAACGCAACTTGTCCCAAGCTTCTAAAATTGGTAACAAAATTTGATCGCGCGCTTCGCTGGGTAACTGTTCCAAAAACCAATAAATCAGGGAACCGTCTACCATTGCTAAAGCTGGCGCGGGCAATTTATTGTCGTTAACTTTTGCCCAATTGCAGCCCATTTCTGCTAAGGCAATTGCTTCCGAAACTGCTCGCCGGTATCCCATCCATTCTTCGGTTCTAATTCCCCACTGTCGCGAACCGTACAAGTCTTCGGGTTTGTAGAAAACCTCGGGTACGCTGTCTAAAACTGGGTGGCGGCTTTGTCCGTAGTGCAGCATGACTGTGCCGACGTTTAGCAGGTAGCAGTAGGCTATTTCGTGATGGTTGGGGGAAATTTGCGAGCCGTCTGTGGCAAAGACTGTGTGAGCTGCGGGGGGTGCGGTGATGTAGGTACGATCGGACAATGGCTCGATCGGCGTGGCAGCATTGAATAAAGTGCGATCGCGCCAATTCTCTTGCAATTCCACCAATTTTTCCTGTTCCGCTGCCGCCTTTACTAGCAAATTCTGAGCCACTTCCAAACGCTGGCGAGCGGCCTGAGCTTCCACATTCAAATGTTGGCTCATTCCCTGCATTGCCTTGGCTGCTTTAGTTAAATCGAGCATTGGTTTTAAGTCTCAATATTAGAAAGCTTTCACGCTGAGAAATTATCAAAATACTTTTCAATTTTTTGGTGCCGAAGCTTGGTTTTTTGTCATACACGCGGTTTGATAAATTATAATACTTCCTACCCGCCCGCAGAAATAGTAAAAAAACCCAGTTTTGGAGGTCAAGAGTGCCTGCAATAGTCTCTAAAAAAACATTTTTTTTGTCGATAATCTTGCTTTTTTGAGTGACTTTTGTTATATTTAACTTATAATGGGATGGTGACACAAATATTATTTGTGTCACCATCCCATTATATTAAAATACCATGTCTACCCCGCAAAAGTCAACACAAAAGATGTAAAATTTTGTGATTTTTTTCGCCTCTGAAAAGCGAAAAAAAAATCCCACCTGTCAACAAATCTAACCTCAACAGTCGAGCGGCAGCCAATCGGCAAAATCTCCGACAAACTGGGACAGAGAAAGCAATTGAACTGGTGGATTTTGAGCCACAGATTCCCGTTCTGGCAAAGTATTGTAACCCCAATCAGCCAAAAATAACTTCACCTGAGATAAATCCGGCTGCTGTTTCACCGACAGCAAAGTTTTTAACCGATCTTCCACAAACCAAATAGTCGAATCTTTGCCAGACGCTGCCAAAAATTCCCGCAAAATTTGGTGTTTAGGCTTGTTATATTCCTTACCAAAAATTAACTCCGACGGCATTTGTACGCCTGCTAGCTGCAAAAGTTCTCGCACAAAACGGCCTTCCTTTGTAGTGACGATCGCCACTTTCACCGAACTCTCCTGCAACGAGTGCAAGCGATCGGCAACCCCTGGATAAAAGCGGTGCAAAGACAGCCACCCAGCTAAATCCTCAGC
>NZ_JAUBQR010000278.1:0-7455 GCF_036701385.1 Microcoleus sp. Pol12B4
GTGGTTTTTCCCACAAACAGGATACCGCCAGACTTCGCCGCGTAGCCCAAGTAAACTGATGCCTCATCCGCAGATACGGTTCGGCAGTTGGCGTAACTCCAATCGTTCAACAACCCCCGGCTCTCAATGTGGCTCTTGTGTTTGGGGCAAAGATAAGCGGTAGATTCAAATTGCTGTACAACGTTCATAGATGCCTCTCGCTACTCATAGCGGTGCTAACTGGTTTTTTTGACAAAAACCCGCTAAATGTAGAAGAGACGGCCCGGCGCTGTAACTACCGTTGACGTGCAAAGGTGCAAAATCTGCGGTAATGACAGAAATGAACTATGATGAATCTAAACTTTTTTTAATTTGTTTGTTCGCCGTCTCTTCTAAAGATAGCGGACTCTTTTTTTTGGTCTGGTCTAATCGATGCGGTCGCTTGTCGGCAACAGCCTTTTCAAATTTTATATGCCGGCGTATTGCAAGCGAGCGTTAGCTGGCAAGGAATTTGGGAATCAAAAAATCCCAATTGTTGCCGAGGACAATTAGCTCGGTTCCTCCTCACCCCCCGGCATTCTCCAAGGATCGATGCCGTTTTCTCTGAGTAAACGCTCAAAGTAGTCGCGCTCGCTTCTGGCTTCATCGTCAACCCAAAACGCTTCTCTGATATCGCGCTCAAGCTCTTGAACTCGCTGGCTGAGCAATTCGTTTCTTTCAGTCTCGGTGCGGGTAACGCCGAAAGCTTCGTCAAACCGACGTTCGAGAGATTCGGTAAGCAGCGCCCAGGAAAGAAGAAACGCCTTACGATTTCCCTTGTAGGCACGAGTTAGCCAGTAGGCAGTAACCACGTTCAACGGAAGCGCATTAATGCGGGTTTGACCTCGTTGACCCAGCTCGGACTCAACTTCAACCGACTCCGGAGTGTAATCCGTATATGTCTCTCCCAGTAAAGCTTTAGAGCCATTCGATCTCAAAAAACGTAATGCGTAAACCGGAGGCTCATCAATTGTTTCTGCCGCCTGTGTCTGGCTCATCCGATAACTGCCATCTGGCAGCATGAACCCATCGACTGTGAGAGAACCTATTTGCACCGAGGCTCGGACGGCTCTAACTGATTCGGTCATATTTTTTCCCGTGTTTGATCTCTACTCGAACGCTTGCTGATTGTTGTCGCGGGCTTCCTATGTTGTACCAACGCTGTGGTTTTCTTAAGCCTGAGCTTTGTTCACAAACGGCTGTGGAGTTTTAACCATTCGTTACATGATATTATCGTGTAAATCCAAACGATTCTTTCTCCCTAGTTTACCATAAGATATAAGGTGAGCTAGGGACAATTATGTTGGTAATAAAAAGACGTTCTATCGATAAATTTGTAAAACCTGTGAAAGCACGCGAGTTTTGTAGGCTGTGGTTCAATGCCGATGCCCAGATGGAAGCTACTAGGGGCTATAGAGCGGAATGTGTTCGCTTGTTGAGTCGTATCCTAGCCGTGCAAACAGAGACTATTTCGAGTAAATGGGGAAGCGGCATTGATTTCGAGAAAATGCCCGAACAGTACGAACGAACCCTCGCTTATGCCAATTCTCTTCGTTCTATCCTTGACGCAGCGGGCAACAATCCCGAACTCTCCAACATCATTGCCGAGCGCCTCAAACAATCCCATTAGTAATTCACCGGAAAGTAATACCAGATAGTATACGGTAAACTCCTTGACCAACTATAACGCAGGTTTTAGTGTGGGAATGACGCCCTGGTGCAGTGGTGCAAACACTTTTCCCAGGACTTCTCCCATTCGCTGATAACACCAGCTACCAAGGAGCAACGTTATGTTCGCAGATTACGGGCAGCCATCGCAACCCGCCCGACCAAGCTTTGTAGAAATACCCAATCCCCGCGTCACCACCACAATGGGGCGCATGGAAGTGACCGACGTTCGCCCTGAAACAGTCACCGGTCGCCTGCTAAATGACCAAGATAATTTGCTAGAGGAAGACGGACAGCCAGTTTACATCTGCGTTCGGAAACACGAGATTTTGTGTGCCACCGAACGAGCCGACGTGATGAGCTGGTGGCAACTGGGAGAACAAGCGATTGCGGGACACACAACGCCCCGAAAATATTCCCTCGAATCCTTGATTAATCGCTTGGACGGGCTCAATTTGGATGAACTCTACGCTGTCCGAACATTCGTTTGTTTGGAGAGCGACCCGTTCAAAGCGTATTCGGGTAGCGTCAACAGCGACTTATCCCATTTACAGGCTTGGTTTCCGACAGTGCGAGTTCTTGATCGTGTCGAACAAAACCAACTAGCAAGCGCATTGTGCTGGCGAATATCAAGCGAATCCAACGCACCGACAGCGCCTACACCGGGTGATGGGAGGAACGATTAATTATTGAGTTGATAGAAGATGGCATCTAAAATTTCTCTTTTAGTCCCGTTAGTGGGTTGGGGTTTTTTATGGGGAAATGATGCAGCCTATAAATAATCACGCCAAGAAAGAATATCTGGAACATCTTCCATGCGACTAATCCCCTAAAACCAGTAGGAGGCTCGAATTATGACAACAAACTTTGATATTGGGCTGCCAACGACACCAAGTTTCAGGCCACAAGTGGTTTATTCGCAAAATCTAAATTTTGTGCCGAGTTCAGACGATACTTTACCGTCGGTGATTCCTGGTGCGGTCAGCTTGCCAGCTCAATCTGATGGCTACGAACGGGTAAGGATAATGGTTTTTGGATCGAGCTACGGGGTAACATACACGATTCGCTGGCTTTACGGGCTACAGTTCGCTCATATCAGCGAGTGGAGTTTCCTTATGCCTGCTCCAAGTGAGGGTGAATTTATGAGCATTGTTACTAAGCGAATCCCATTGAGTCCAACTAACTAATTGGCATAGAACTTGGTAACAACTTGGTAACAACTTGGTAACAACTTTGTAGCAAGGCTGGCGATAGTTTCATCTGTATCAAAAGCAATCGCCAGTTTCTTCTATCAGACACCAGTGAGGCATGACTATGACCAACGGCAACGGGCCTAACGGTGACACGCCTAACGGTGACACGCCCCAACCCGATCCAATACAAAAGTTAACGGAATATGTCGAATCTGTGGAAATTTCTCTGGAAATCCAGGAAGATAAAACAGACGTTATTGAAGATCAGGTGGCAAATCTGACCGAGCAGATAACCGAGTTGAAACAACAAGTGAAAGACATATATGGAGACGAAGAGGACTGGGAACGTATGTCAAAGACTTGACGGGCTTATCACACGCCGTCAGGCTAAAAACCGATTGCAACGTTCCAAGCTGGAGCGAACCAAGCGCTTGCGAGATGAAGCTGCCTTGACCCGACCTTTTAGAAAGTCTCCCCTGCTAGACTTCGTTAATGACTTGGTACATAGACCCCCCAATCAAGAACAGATGCGCCAGCTCAAAGAACTACTTCTAGAAGAACAGAAAGCGATCGCTAAACTCATCGCCCTAATTGACCAACACCTAGATTGAGGTACTACCCTGATTGAAGTCCAAGTGATTCTTAAAAGATGTTATGAGGCGGTTAATAGACACGCCTCTTCATCTTTTTAAGGGCGCGAACCTGAAAGTTATTAAAAGTTTTCAACCAAAACTACAGTGCTTTAATACTTTTAACTTATTATTGATTTCTGGCAACCAACTAAGAATATTGCAGCTCAAAAGTTAACTAAAAAGAAGCGATTTTAAAGGTGACAGGTAAGAGCGGCAAACCTTTGTACGGCATGGTATTAGAAGCAGTTCTCAAAAAATAGAGCCGAACGAAGAGTAACGGTGAAGCGGGATTAGTTGTTTCAATTCGCAGACAGTGACGCTTATTTGATAAAATAATTAGATTGTCGTTTAGTTTTGCAGCGGCGACTCATCCCCCAATCTTGGGGATTTTCTAATTTGATGGCGATCCTCTCTTTGAGCTGGTGTCGCGGACGATCTCAGGTCGCAAAGCGAGTTATATTTTGGACGTGCCGTTTTGATATTAGACGAGCCAACATGGAGCTAACAAAATGCGGATTCGATTGAGATAAATTGCCCCGTGCCTATTCCCTAGAAGAAGCGATGAACTCCCAATCCACCGCATCATCAGGGAACAAGGATAATTGCCCCGGCGATACGTTAGACTGACCGCGATTGTGATACGACAAGTGGCACGCGGTACACAGAGCGATTAAGTTTTCTGGGCGGTTGTCCTCCGGTATCCGGTTGCGGTGGTGCACCGCCAAAGTTAAGGCACACCGTTCAGATTTGGTTAAGCCGCTTTGTTTACCGCGTCGAAGTTTACCGGGTCGCAGGCATTGTTGATGGCACTTTGCACAACGCCAGCCCGCGTTTTCTTTCACCGAGAGCGCAATCTCTTGCCAATTGTCGGGATACCTCTTTGGTTTAGGCATAGCTTGTTTCTCTGCAAATAGGGCGATCGCTTTTGCTGTTACCGACTTAATCCAGTTTAGAGAGCTGCGAATCCCCTAAAGATGCCGCTGCTATAGGTTTCCAAGTTTGCTTCAATCCATTGAGCGGTTTCGAGATATCCCAAAGCTACGGCTTGAAGCCGCACCGTGTTTGCATGGAACATATTGGTTGTTTGTGCTTCTCGAACTGCATCGATGCCTTGGAGGATGCACTCCGGTATTTGGATCGGTTCCTCTGGCTCTAGGGAACTGGGCAGCTTCCCCAAGAAACCGAGATATTCCTTTACCCGCAGCTCGAAGTTAGCCTCAGCTTCAGCTAAATCGGTGAAGTAACGGCCGTAATAAAAGCCACCGTCTTGACAGTTGTAGAAGTGCGTTACCCATTCCTCATTAGGACGCCATTCTCTGAGAGTAATGTAACCGGGGGCTTGACCGCCATCACCGGGGATAGGATGCGATTTTAATATGGAGTGACTTTGAGCGTTCATAAACAATTTGTGTGGGGTGAATTAGGAGAATTTGTAGTCGATCGGTTTGGGCAACTTGGGGGCGTTGCGGGTGCATCGGTAGTCTTTCATCGGATTAACTAAGCACGAGGTTTGAGAAATTGTAAAAGTTCATCTCCATGTTGTCCAATCGGGTTATAGCCAATTGGCAGCCAAAAGTAATCAGAAGCCCAATAATCGCCGTCAAAATCTTTGAGCCACCAATCGTCATCTACACCGCCCACACAAATCTTTTGTACGTTGAAGTAAAGCTTGATTCGTTGAAATTTCTCAGCCATTGGTTTCACAATTAAAATACAGGAGCGTACTCAAAAGCAGGTTGCCAGTTACTATTAATTAGCCTACCCGTTTTTGCTGCATTGTAGTTGCCTATCAAAAAAGAGCGGCGTTTGAGTTCTGAATTACCCGTCTGCTGTATCAGCGTTTCGCGTAACGGGTGGTGGCTGCCAATCAAAAACTCGTTCCTGGTGTTGAGCCTTTCTAGATAGCGTTTATGGGGGAGCTGGTCGAATTTCCCACCCACCCCGCGATTGCAGCTAACGCAAGCTAGCACGAGATTCCAGATGCCATCAACGGGATGAGCGATGCCGTAGTTGATGAGAACGCGGGGAAAAAAGTGGTCTACATCCGTTAAATCTGCCGCACTGCTGATAATCGAAATATCGCCAAAGCAGTAGAAACACTTACCCTTTTGATAACCGTTTAAAGCACCGCGACACGAGGTAATATTGACGCGGCTCAGTGGTTTGCGGACGAATAGCAGCTCCAGGTCAGCATCGTAATCTACACCAATCAGATTGCGGGATACTTTCAACTCCCATGCCGTCTCCACCAACCGCCACCGTGCATCAACCTCTTGGGGTAAGTTCTGCCCTTGGCTTCCCTCCAACATCCCAAACAACTCATCGGTCAGGGTAATGGCTTTAGCACCCCGGCGGTCGTAAGCGAAGAAACGCATCGGTGTCTCCCCTTTATTGACATTGTGGAACTTATCGAGCACCACCTTGAACCCTTCCCTCGCCGTAATCGAAATCAACTCCTCGTAGCTAATCTCACCCCGGTCGTATCGGCGGCAAGCTTCCAAAAACGGGTAGGGAACATTGGTTTCTTGAGATTGGCTATCACACAAACGCAGGTGTTCCAGAGTATGCCGCGCATAAGCTTGTGCCAACTCCTCCAAGGTGATGATGCTTTTACCACCGGGTGCTAACTCCAACAGCGACTGAGCTAGCGCAAATTTGTAAGAGGCGACGTTCTTGCCAAAGAGAATGATGCCCCGCCAATAATCCTCTATTGATGGTGCATCTCCCCAAAACTCTGACATACGCGCCTTGACAATAGTTCGTAAACTAACTACACTAGCTAGCAGGTTATCAAAAAGGCGATCGCCCAAGTCCGGTCAAAGTCAAGAGCGATCGCCCCGTACCCAAAGCAAGTTCGGATACAACAGTAATGAAAGCACAGATTTACGTGAATAGGCACATCACTGCCGCCAATAAAAAAGCTAGCAAGCTGAGGGGAGTGTTGGTGGACGAGCGGGCTATCAGCATCAATACTTACTTGGGGTCGGTCTATGCCAAACGGGTAGAGTTCACCAGCGGGTGCGTGTTGATTCAGGATGCGAGCAAAGCCCGGTGTTCGGGAGCGACTATTTGGATAGAAGCTGCATTTGAGAGTTTGGTGATAGATGGGGTAGCAGCAGATCGATCGATGTTCAAAAAGGAGGGAAGATGACAGTCGTTCAGACAATCCCAGAATCAAGGCGTATTTAAAAATACCTGCATCCCGCGCAAGTTGAAATCGACAGTTTATTCACTAGCAAGATATTAGATATGTTCAAAGGCAAAGAATACATGACCCAACAGCAGCAAGTCCTTGTTGCAGAATTCGAGGCTGAAATTGAATCGGAGTACGCACTGTGTATAGCCCAGATTCAAAAAGCCAAGCAAGCCATTGAAGGGGCGACGGCAGGCTTAACCGAACAACAGCAAAACTTAGCCAATTCCGAAATTGATGCGCTCCGCAAGTATTGGCACGAGCGGTTAGAATCTCTCATCAATCTTGCATCCTGGAGATCTCCGAAGTTGCTCCAACAATTGGAGAAAAAATATCTTCAGGATATTCATTAATCAACCTTTGTGCAACGGCAATCTATTCATCATCTAAACCAATAACCCAGGAGTCTAGCATCATGTATCATGAATTACTCGAAAGATTGGCACTTATACTAGCCAAAACGGAGGGATGGGAAATAGAAGATATTCACGGCGACAATCCGAGAATGAAAGTGTATTTAAAAATGGCGGCAGCCTGCTTGGGTGAAATAGATAATTATCTCGAAGAACAAGATGTTGAATTCGGGGACTTAGAAGTTAATGCAAGGTATGAGATGCCGCAGGTACTGAATCAGGAGAAAGGCTAACATGGCTCAACCCAATCAATACGATGCCGTACTCGGTGGTTGCAATTCTCAACCGATGCCGGGAAGTGCTGTTAGAGGAATAACTAATAGATATTTCCACCCGGA
>NZ_JAUBQR010000279.1:0-7339 GCF_036701385.1 Microcoleus sp. Pol12B4
CTGGGCCCCATGCGTAAGTTTTGTAGGAAATTGGCAACAATCGCTCTAGCAGCAACAGCTACTCCGTCTCCCGAAGTTGCTTCAGTATTGCTTGCGTTGCTGGATGCTGGGAAAGTTGCGAGTCTTGACCCGTTGATATCGCCTGCTGGAGAAAATAAATGAAATTGCTCCTAACGGTTTGGGTGTTGGGATGATTCTCTCCCAATCGGTTAAACCAGATTTCTAATGCTCTCAGGTAAAGCGGTTCCGCTTCCGGGTAGCGACCCATTGCATAGTACAGCCATGCCAGATTGTTCAAACTCGTTGCCGTATCCGGATGGTCGGCTCCGAGCTGTTGCTCGCAAATCGAGAGCGATCGCACATACAAGGGTTCCGCCTCCGTGTAGCGTCCCATCGACTTGTACAGCCCTGCCAGACTGTTCAAACTCGTTGCCGTATCGGGATGGTCGGCTCCTAGCTGCTGCTCGTAAATAGAGAGCGATCGCACTAACAAGGGTTCCGCCTCCGAGTAGCGTCTCATTGCACGGTATAGCTCTGCCAGATTGTTCAAACTCTGAGCAGTATGGGGATGGTCGGTTCCTAGCTGCTGCTCCCAGATGGCAAGCGATCGCACTAATAACGGTTCCGCCTCCGCGTACCGTCCCGTTGCATAGTACAGAGTTGCCAGATTATTCAAACTCATAGCCGTGTGGGGATGCTCGGCTCCGAGCTGCTGCTCTGTGATGGCGAGCGATCGCACTAATAACGGTTCCGCCTCCGCGTACCGTCCCGTTGCACGGTATAGCTCTGCCTGATTGTTCAAAGTCGGAGCCGTATTGGGATGGTCGGCTCCTGGCTGCTGTTCTGTGATAGCGAGCGATTGCACATACAAGGCTTCCGCTTCCGCGTCGCGACCCATTGCATAGTAAAGCGTTGCCAGATTGTTCAAACTCAATGCCGTCTGGGGATGGTCAGGTCCGAGCTGTTGCTTCCAGATCGCGAGTGATCGCACTAATAAGGGTTCCGCCTCCGAGTAGCGTCTCATTGCACGGTATAGGTCTGCCAGATTGTTCAAACTGGTTGCCGTACCGGGATGGTCGGCTCCGCAGCGTTCCTGTGTCATCTGGAGGCAAGCTTTGTACCACTTCTCCGCCTCTACCCAAGAACTCTGTCCCTGAGCAACCCACCCTAAGCTTGTGAAAGACCACACAGCATCATTATCTTCCAGCAAATGCGACCATAGCTCCGCCACCACCTCCAAATGGGGCAGCGCCTCCTTCACCCGTTCCTGCACCTTCAGCGTCACAGTCTGCGAAATCGTCTTCGCCACCGCTGTCAGCACCACTGCAAAGTTGCTCCGCAAAATCTCAGCATCGGCGCGCCCCTGCAATTTGGCCGCAAAAAACTCCCGAATCAAAGCATGAAGTTGATAGCGTGGCTGTACCAGCCCAGATTGACCCGAATCTGAGGTTTCATCCTCCACCAGCGACAGCAAACTCTGTTCCAGCAGTTCGTAATCCCGACAATCCTCCAACTCCTCCTCATCCCAACCCGGCAAACACTCGGCTACCAACTCCCAAGGAATCGCAGCCAGAGCAAACACGCTCAGCAGACACCCCAGCGTCCGCGCCGGAGGGTTCAATTCCGCCCAACTCAGCTCAAAGGCTGCTGCCACTCCGCGCCTAGCTGTCATCCCAGCTTCCGCCTCCTGCAATGCCCGCGCCTCCAATCGCTGACTCTGCAACCGTTGCAGCATTTCTGCCAAGGACAGCGCCCGCTTGCGCCGCAGATAGCGCCCTACCAGTTCGATGCCCAAAGGCAAATAATCCAACCACTGACAAAGCGCTTCAGCATCTTCAAGCTGGGCATCAATCCGTCCCAGCCCGTTTCCCGGCAAATCCCCAGCCGTCAGCCGCAGCAAGTTTAGCGCCGCCTCTGGTTTCAACACTTTTAACGGCAAACACCCCACAGGCGACGGCACAAATTGTCGCGCTGTCAGCAACACCTTAAAGCGGCGATTTCTCGGCAGCAACCGCTGCACCGCGCGGTAATCCTTGACATCATCCAATACCAGCAGAGCATTGCCAGAGGTTTTTTTTGCCCACTCTTCGTAGCAAAACTGCAACCGTTCCTCCAGATTGTCGAGAGTATCCGGCGGCTGAATTCCCATTCGCAGCGCTTTCTGCAACACCTGCGGCGCTAAATCGTTGTCCCGCACAAACAGCCACCAAATCCCTGCGGAATAGGTGTTGTGTTCGCGGTGAAAAGTTGCATACTGCCATGCCAATTCTGTCTTGCCGATGCCGCCCATTCCCGACGCAGCGGCGATCGCAACGCGGCTCCCATCCTGCAACAATCCGTGCAACTGCTGCATTTCCTCATCCCGTCCGACAAAGTTTTTTGAACCGAGTTCGGAGGGAATATCGTATAGTTGGTAAAAACTTGTGAAAGCTGGATTCGGTGTTTTTCGCTCCAGGTCTAGGACTTTTTTGCTAATACCTTAGCCCACTTCCGAAACGTTGGGAAATGCCGCTGGAAAAAATTCTCTGTATCCAATTCAGCCTCGTAGGAAATTCCCACCAACGGCGGAATGCTTGAGATTACGCCTTTAAGTTTCGCGGCTGCTGTCGGTCCCGGTTGGTTTAGCTTGTCCCGAATCTCCTGCAAAATCTGAACTACCTCATCGGGATACTGTCCCTGCACTTCAATTTGCCCAACTTCTTCGACAATCTGGGCAACCATAATCTTAGCTTCCGGTTCGGGAATTTCCACTGTTTTCGTTTGCTGACCGATAACCTGCCAATAATTTTCTTCCTGCTCCCGAATCTCCTTGCGTAGCTCTCGGATTTGCTGTTTAATTCGGATATTTTCTTCTCGCGGTGCAGAAGTTAGAGCGTTCTGCTTGCCCACTAACTGCTTTTGCAGCAATTCCAAGATCTCTTCAATTTGAGACAGACGATTGATTTGTATTGATTTAACTCCGGGAAACGGTGGTAGGATTTCAATATGCCCAATCTCTTCGGGCATTTTTTCTGCTAGTATTTGAGCATCCTCGACTGGAAACCCATCTAGTTCGGTTAATTCTCCTGACTGGATCTTATTTAAAAGTCGCTCAATATCTTCTTGAGACCCTTCTATGATTAATTTTATACTGCCTTCTTGAATATCAGTGATTTGTATAGTATCACCTCCATGTTCTTTTAAAATAGCTGCGATAACCTGGATATTTGAAATCGAATCTATATCACCTTTTAAGGTAATTACAGTTTTGGTTCTCTGACTTATTTTTTCTACAATATTTACTTGGCGAACAAGCATTTTATTTTTCACTCCCTCTTCATCAGAGCTAGGGTTAAGCTGTCTTTCTATTGGCTGAGAATTTATGCTCTCTTCTGTTGTTTCTAAAATTTCTTCCCACTTTAATTGTAGTGAATCACATATTACTTTAAATGAATCATACAGAATTGGAGATTGTGTGAAAAATTTGGTAACTGTACTGCGCGATAACCTTTTAGACGTAGCAAAGTTGCTTTTTGAGCCAAATCCTAGCCTGATTAAAGCTTTTTCTGCTATTTCTACACCTTTTTTAGATGCAGCAATAGTAAGTTTTTTCTTTTTTCTGCACGGGCTAGAGTCTGTCATAGATTACCTCAATTTCATAAAAATAATTTTTAGCGCAGTCATATCTAAAGCATAAGGCAATCATAGCAAAGCCAAAAGAGATCAACAAGACAATCATTGCGTAGTCATGGTTTCAGGCATTTGGCTTCATAGTAGAAGTATGAAGTCTATAGGTTCTACGAAATCATGAATAACAAACTAAGCACCAACCCTGACTCCGCACTAGAAATGATTATTGTCAAAGAGCGCTTGCGCCAATCGCATTATAGTTTTAATGCAGCTCTAGCAGCAGCCGTACTCTCTAGCTGTATTAGTATTGTCGGTGCAGCACTCCTATTATCAGGCAAAGTTCCTGAAGGCGCTGTCACCACATCGAGTGGCATGGCTGTAAGTGTGGGTTGTTTTAAACTTGCCAAGGACGCAAACGATCGACTTGACAGGATAACAAAAGAATTAATAGATGACAGCAGGGAAACAACCGATATCCGATCAAAATAGGACATATTAATTTTCCAAAACTTCAACCAAATCTTCGATCATCAAATCGAAGACAGCAGCAAGTTTCTGCAAAGCCGTGTAGTCCACCGTTGCCAGTTTAGGAGCTTGGGCGTATTTTTTAACCGTGCTGTAGGGAATTCCCGTTCTGTCAGAGACTTCTTTGAGCGTCCACCCCTTCTCCTCAGCGAGTTCTCGAACTCGCAATCGAATTAATCCCATTTATGCTTGACAGCAGCTATGCTCATATCTTTTAATAAAGATAGTTAACAGCGATCGCCCTCCGACCTGAGAAATCTAGAGCGATCGCCTTTTATTCACCACCCACAAAAGTGGGAAGGATTTTCCTATGATACCAAAACAACCGACTTATCGCGATCGACTTCAACCTTGGTGCATAATTCGCCACCTCCCCAACTGTCAGCGGTTAACAGTCGCTCGTTTCAGCCGCCGCCCCGATGCCGAATCTTACCTAAATGCACTGCGCCGCTTAATGCCGGCAGTCCCGCATACAATTGTTTTCGTAAATGCGCTGTCTGTCTTAGATGAAAACAGCGTTCCAATTCCGATGCAATTGTCGATCGAAGTTTAATGCGATCCAACTGATATCTTGCATTTGTTGCCATATTCCGGCAGCGGTTTAAACGCCCGACGGAATATGGCAATAAGTGCAAGATGTGCGATCGAACCTATTATTGCAAAAGGTCGATCGACCCTTCAGCCCTCATCAGTCACAAGCGAAGCTATGCCATAAAAACTATTCCCAAGCCATTCGCGTCAGAAAAGTATTGCTAAACTGGAAATAGATTTGAGTCAAGGAGTCACATCAATGCCATCTCCCTTTCCCGGTATGGACCCGTATTTAGAACATCCCGAACTCTGGCCTGCCCTACACCACTGGCTAATTATTGAAATTGCCAGATTATTATCTCCGCAATTACGTCCTAAGTATTTAGTGTCTGTAGAAGTGAGAATGTATGAAACCGCTGACGACAATTTATCAATTGGCATTCCTGATGTAAACGTAATTCAGCCAAGAACTACAACCGAATTAATCACATCAAACGTAGCCGTTGCAGCGCCACCAACACAACCCTTGACAGTAAATATTCCCATGCCCTACCAGGTTCGGGAAGGCTATTTAGAAATTAGAGAAAGAGGAAACCAAGAACTAATCACCCTGATTGAAATCCTCTCACCTAGCAATAAGCGCACAGGAAAAGGACGACAAATGTACGAGGAAAAGCGAGAAGAAATTTTAGGTAGCCGCACTCATTTAATTGAAATAGATTTATTGCGGCGCGGTCGAAAAATGCCAATTATTGGCAATGATGTTGAAAGTCACTATAGCGTTTTGGTGTGTCGGGGAAATCGCCGTCCCAGAGCAGATTTGTACGCTTTTAACGTGCAGAACCCGATGCCAGCTTTTCCTTTGCCACTGCGATCGGGCGATACTGAACCTGTCATAAACTTGCAGGAATTATTCACTCAAATTTACGACATAGCAAGTTACGACCTGAAGATAGATTATCGCAACTGGGAAGTCATACCACCGCTGTCAGAGGCCGATACAATTTGGGCAGATGCTTGGTTGCGCGATCGGCGATTGCGAGATTAATTTGGGCTGCCGCCCAAATCTGGTTAAATACCCTATTTATTTCTTAGTCTGCGGAGGCAGACTTCGTTTGACTTGCAGAACGATTTCCCTCGCAGAATGACTTAATTCTCAAATTGCTTGAGGGCTAAACATCTTGACTTTGCATCAACCGCTGCTTCAAACGCGCCGGATCTCCCCGATCGACCACTTCGCCCTTTTCCAACAAAAAAGCCCCATCACAATAATTCAACTCATCCAAACGGTGAGTCACCCACAAAGCCGTAATCCCGCGATTTTTCACCAACCGCTGCACCGCCGCCACCAAATCCAACTGAGAATCAGGATCTAACAAAGCCGTCGGTTCGTCCAACAGTAGAATTTCGCAGTGACGGGCGATCGCCCCAGCAAGAGCAATTCGCTGCTTCTGGCCCCCACTCAAAGCATAAATCGGCCGCCGCTGCAAATCCAGCAAATTCACAGCCTCCAAAGCCTCCGCCACCCTCGCCCGCACCTGAACGTTAGAAAGCTTTTCCTCCACCAAACCAAAAGCCACATCCGCACCCACCGTCGGCATCACCAGTTGGTGGTCGGGGTTTTGGAACACAAAACCCACTCGCCCGCCCAGGTCAATTTCCCCCGACTGGGGGTGCAGCAGCCCAGCCATCAGCCTCAACAGCGTAGACTTGCCGCTGCCGTTAGTGCCCAAAAGCATCCAAAACTCGCCCTTGGGTACATCCAGAGAGCAACCTTGCAACACTCGATCGCCCGACGGCCAGCAAAAACCCAAATCCCGCACAGTAACGGCTGACTGGCCCATATCGGCACCAACACCCCCAGCCGTCATTCTGCTGCCGACATCGAGACAAAACCCGGCGATCTGCCTGTAGATGACGCCCCTGATTTCTGAGAAACCACCACCCCAGAAATCTCGCTGCTGAGCACAGCTACCTTTTTCTCAGGATTTTTCTCGCAAGTTAGTTCCAAAATTTGCGGTTGCGAGTTGCGAATCGCCTCTAAGACCTGCTGGTAAACAGTATCAGCGTCCTCCTGCAACTTCCGCTGCACCGACAGCGATACGGGCGTGTTCTTCACAATGATGTCAATGCTGAACATATAGTCTTAAAAACCTAAATCAGGAGCTCTATCCTCAGTATATATATAGGACTTACCCAAGGAAACGCAGTTTCTTAGAAAAATAAGAGGTTGAGGCCGATATATCTACGAAGCCACCGGGCTTCTGACGCAAAGCGCAAAGACTCCTGTAGAGTAGAAGTCCCCAAATGCAGGGCAAAGACCTCGGGGACTTCGAGGGCTTCAGGGACTTCGCACAAGTCAAAAGTCAAGAGCCAAAAGTTTTTTAAGAAAAACTTGCTCTTGTAAAGAATTACCTCTATAATCGTCAATACGGTAAAGAAAAGTAAAGTCTGTTCATAATCCAACTTGTTTTCTGCTAAGCAGAGGCAACGGTGGAAGACTCATGACTAGAGACAGATCCGTTGTAATTATATCCATTTGGAGATTTGCGTAAATGACAATCGCAGTCGGACGCGCCCAGACCGAAAGAGGCATCTTTGATGTCCTCGACGACTGGCTCAAACGCGATCGCTTCGTCTTCGTAGGCTGGTCTGGCATCCTGCTATTCCCCTG
>NZ_JAUBQR010000280.1:0-7324 GCF_036701385.1 Microcoleus sp. Pol12B4
CTGCCCACAGGTGGCTTGCTGATCTACCTCAGCTTTCAGGCGCAGATCCAGCAATCGCGATCGCTCCAAGAAGAGCGTAGCCAGACAGCAGGAGGGCAGATTGATAATTATTTAGATGACTTGAAACGAAAACTGAGCTATTTAGCTAGGGTCAAAGGACTCACAAAATTTCAACCTCAAGCGCAGCAAAGCCTGTTGGAAGGGATGATTCGTCATAATGATGCTTATGAAGCCGTTGCCATTTTGAACCGGAAGGGACAAGTTGTCGCGTCAGTTTCACCCTACGAACCGCTCAAGTTAGAAAATCCCGCCACTTCGCCACTGTTTATTCGTGCCTTCAAACAACAGGAAGATTATGTCAGTCCTGTAGAAATTAATCCTCAAACTCACCAACCAACCACCATTCTGGCGGTTCCGATTCGGAATGAGCGAGATGAGGTGGATGGGGTGCTATTAGCGCAGGTAAATCTCAACTTTCTGTGGTTTGTTGTTTCCCAAATCGAGGTTGGCAAGACAGGTTATGTCTATGTAGTCGATGAGCGTAATTTTCTCATTGCTCAAAAGGGTAGTAAGCCAGAAACGTTTCAACTTCAAGATATTTCTAAGCGCCCCTTTTTTCAATTCTTGAAAGCCTCCGAAGATACTAAGCGCCTTAACGTTTATCAGGGCCTAAAGCAGGTAGAAGTATTGGGAGCCGCTGCCTTAGTTCGGAGCGTAAATTGGAATGTGGTTGTAGAACTGCCAACGGCTGAGGCGTATGCTCCCGTTTACCAGATGCTCTCAGTTATGGGAGGCTCATTGGCGGTGGTGACGATCGTCGCTGTTGGCATTGGGTATCTATTTATTCGGCAAATTGTGGTGCCGCTCCAGCGCTTAACCACGGCAGCTACTGAACTCAGTGCGGGGCAATTAGATACACGGGTCAACATCGACAGCCAAAACGAACTGGGGACATTGGCGATCGCCTTTAACAATATGGCAACCCAGTTAGAGGAACTGATTACAGCAGTCGAAGTGGAACGCAATTTTGTTTCAGCCATTCTTGAAATTGCAGGTGCGCTGGTAGTTGTGCTCGACCCGCAGGGACAAATCGTTCGCTTTAACCGAGCTTGCGAACAAATGACTCATTACTCGTTTAGTCAAGTGAAGGGGCGCTACCTTTGGGACTTGTTCCCGAACTCAGACTTAGCTGGACAAGCCAAAACTGCTTTTGAGTCTTTACAATCTGGTAATTTTCCCCAGCAGTATGAAGGCAGTTGGATGAGCAAAAATCAACAACTCAGACGGATTGCCTGGTCAGATACTGCTTTAGTCGATGATCGAGGTGAAATTGAGTACATCATCAAAACAGGGATTGACATTACTAAACGGAAACAGGTAGAAGAAGAACTCAAAGCGTCGGAGCAGCGGCTATCTTTTCTATTCCGCCAAAGTGCACTGGCCGTTGTGGAATGGGATTTAAACTTTAAAGTCACGGCCTGGAATCCAGCGGCAGAGAAGATTTTTGGTTACACGGCTACAGAGGCGATCGGACACCATGCCGCAGAATTAATTGTGCCTGCGTCTGCCAGAGAGGTAGTCGATCGAGTTATGAACAACCTGTTGACTCAGGTTGGAGGAATCTACAGTGTCAACGAAAATATTACCAGAGACGGCAAAACCATTATTTGCGAATGGTTCAATACGCCTTTAGTAGGGGATGCTGGAAAGATTGTTGGAGTTGCATCCTTGACACTGGATATTACTGAGCGCACGCAAGCCGAAACTGCGTTAAGGCAAGCAAAAGAGGAAGCTGAGGTTGCACTCAAAACCTTACAGCAAACTCAAGCACAACTCATTCAGGCAGAGAAAATGTCAGGTTTGGGGCAACTTGTTGCTGGTGTTGCTCACGAAATTAATAATCCAGTCAACTTTATCTATGGCAACCTGAGCCATACCGCCGACTACACGCAAAATTTACTAAAGTTGATTCAGCTTTACCAGCAAACCTATCCAACTAATGCCCAAATTCAGGAAAAAATTGAAGAGTTTGAGCTGGACTACATTAGTGAAGATTTGCCCAAAATCCTGACTTCAATGAAGGTAGGAGCCGATCGCATTCGTCAAATTGTCCTGTCACTAAGAAACTTCTCGCGGCTGGATGAGGCAGAAATGAAGCCAGTTGATATCCACGAGGGAATTGACAGCACATTGATGATTTTGCAAAATCGACTGAAGGCAAATCCGGCTCATCCTGCTATTGAAATTGTCAAGGAGTACGGCGACTTACCGCTGGTAGAGTGCTATGCCGGACAGTTGAACCAAGTCTTTATGAATCTTCTGGCCAATGCGATTGATGCTTTAGAAAACTACGACAATCAGCGTTCTCCAAAAGACATCCAAAAAAATCCCAGTCGCATCACTATTCGGACTAAGCTAGTCACAAACGAAACTCATTCTGGTTATTCAAAAAATGTAGTAATTCAAGTTCGAGACAATGGCCCTGGGATGCCGGAAACTGTTAGACAACAGGTATTCAATCCCTTCTTCACCACAAAACCAACGGGTAAAGGAACTGGATTAGGGCTATCTATCAGCTATCAAATTGTAGTTGATAAGCACGGTGGCTTACTCCAGTGCTTCTCTCAACCCCATCAAGGAGCAGAGTTCCGAATAGAAATTCCTGTTTTGCAAAGCGGTGCTGTAGCACTCGTCGGTAAATAACCGCTATCACATTCCTTTATATATAGCGTTTTTTAAGTAGCTTGGAAACTGCTAGAGCGTGTCTGAATGATTTGTGTAAATAAAATAAAAGTGGTCAGCTCAAATTCAAGAAAAAAAGGGGATAGACAAGTAGTTAGTGCCAGCAGGGGGCGCTCTGACTCGCGACAGCAGGCTTTAAGGAGTCGGGGATTTAACATAACATTAGATCGACCTACTTAAAGCTAGATAAATGACTGTCCCGCGTCTGGAACAATTTAGAGGTTGTCTGATCGGTCAGTGTCTCGGCGACGCTATAGGCTGTAGAGTAGAAGGCTATTCTCCGGAAGTTTGCCAAAACTTTGTCAGCTACGAAGTTAGACTAAAAAAAATCAAAGATCGCGATCGCTTCGGCTTTCCTTTTGGTCAATACACGGACGACTCCCAACTCGCCCGCGAACTCCTCCAAAGCTACCTCGCTTGTGGCGAATTCGACCCCAGCGACTACGCCACCCGTATTGCTGACATTTTCGCTCAACAGCGCATTGTCGGGCGCGGTCGATCGACAGAAGAAGCTGCAAACCGCCTGATTCGGGGCGTTGCTTGGCAAGAAGCTGGTACTCCTGCTCCCAGTGCTGGTAATGGCAGTGCGATGAGGGCTGGACCCATCGGCTTAATATTCTACGATCGCCCGTCCCAGCTTGTACAAGCTGCTTGCGATCAAGGGCGCATCACTCATCAAGATTCGCGGTGTTCTGCCGGTGCTGTGGCGATCGCGGGGGCTGTGGCGATCGCCCTTCAATCTGACATGATGATTGAAACTGAGCCATTTCTCGGTCAACTGAGCGAATGGGTAGGAGAAGTTGATTTTTCCTTTGCCGCTTTGCTCAAAGATTTGATTGATTGGGTCAAATTGCCTCCAGAGTCAGCCGTAGAGTTGATTTCTAAAGCTGGACTCCCGTTAAACTACGAGCACTCTTGGCAAGGAATTTCCCCTTTTGTAGTTGGTAGCGTCTTGTGGAGTTTATATGCGTTTTTGAGAACGCCTCAAGATTACTGGGAAACTCTTTGCACTAGCATCGCCGTCGGTGGCGATGTGGATACCACCGCAGCAATGGCTTGTGCCATCAGCGGGGCATTTCTGGGCCTAGAAGCCATCCCGAATCAACTAACGGAATTTTTGAACGATCGGGGTACCTGGGGTCTGGGCGAACTGATTAAACTCGCTGACAATTGTTATCAGTTGAAAGTCAAGTTGTAGCCGCTTCTCACAACTTAGGACTTATTATTACGGCTAAATAAATTTGGACGATCGACATTTGTTTCTAAATCAGTCGATCGCCCCGACTCAAATTCCCTCAATCAAACGATTTTATCGCTAGAAAGTTCCCCACTAGCAGGAGGCACTACCGTATCGCCAAAGGCAATCCGCAGAAAAGGCGGAGCCAAAAAAGTCGTCAGAATCACCATGATAATAATCGAGACTTCTAACGGTTTATCCAAAACCCCACTCGCGGAACCGATGCCGGCAAACACTAAGCCGACTTCGCCCCGAGGAACCATCCCCACTCCGATCGCCAATCGATTGATTCCAGGCTGACCAAACACCACCCAACCTGTTACGATCTTGCCCAAAATAGCAACGACAATCAAAAATACGGCAATCAAAAGTCCCGCCCGATTATCCGGCACTGTTGGGTTCAAAACCCCCAAATCCGCCCGAGCTCCCACCGTTACAAAGAAGATGGGTACAAATAAATCGGCGATGGGTTTCACCAATTCATCCAACTCCAGGCGGGCATCGCTTTCATCCAAAACCAAGCCCGCAGCAAAGGCACCCAAAATCGCTTCGAGATGAATTGCATTGCCCAGAAAAGCCATGAAGTAGGCAAAAATAAATGCCGGGATGAGAATATTGCCGCGAGTTTTGAGTTGGCCCACCACCGCCGAGAATGTTTTGTCGAATACACCGCCCAACAGAATCGAACCTAGCAGAAAAACAGTTGCACTGACAATCAAATAGATGACATTAACAACATCAATCTCCCCGGTTTTGGCTAAACTGGCGACAACAGCCAAGACAATAATTCCTAGCACATCATCAATCACCGCCGCACCGACAATAATTTGACCTTCTTTAGAGTTCAGTTGTCCTAAATCAGACAACACTTTAGATGTAATTCCAATGCTGGTTGCCGTCAAAGCAGCCCCCGCAAAAATTGCTGGAATTGCCTCCGTGTGGAAAATTATCATCAAGCCCGCAGTACCAGCGGCAAAGGGAACTGCCACACCTACGCAGGCGACAACGGTAGCTTGAATTCCGACTTGCTTGAGTTGTTTGAGATCCGACTCTAACCCAATTTCAAACAGCAGAATAATCACGCCTAATTCTGCTAGCACTGCAATGATTTCACTCTGCGATTCAAAGACACTGGTGAGGGCGGCAGGAGACAGATGATTAATCGATTGCAGAACTGTCATAATCCCTGAGTTGGATGCTGACAGGTCGCTTCCGGGAAAAACGATTAAGTGTAAAGCAGATATTCCAATAATCACCCCTGCTACAAGTTCACCCAAAACCGGGGGAAAATCAAATTTTAGAGCCACTTCCGCGCCGATTTTACTGGCGATATAAATCACTACCAAACTGAGCAAAACTCCGCTGAGGACGATCGGCGAATTTTCTGCCTCGACTGTTGCTAACAAAGGTATGGGGGCAACTACAAAAGCCATCCCAGAACTTAAAGCTGTAATTGTATGGTTCAAAAACATGGGTACGATGATGGTAAGAAAGACGATTCTACGCTGACTGTTGACTGTGAGTCGGAAAATTGATAACTGTTACATATTGGGTAGCCCGTTAACTCGACATGACTATCAAGCAAAACTTGAAGAACCCAAATCTGGCGGTACATCCTGCCACCGCCCTTGTCCGACTGCTTGAATTGCTTCTTTTAGCAAGATATCGCCGGTATAAATTGCCCTACCGACGATCGCACTTTTGACACCAATTGGTTCCAAAGCCAGCAAACTCAACAAATCTGCGATCGAACTAACGCCACCGGAAGCAATCACCGGAATCGAAATAGCGTTAGCAATTTCGCGCAAAGATTCCAAATTCGGCCCTTCCATAGTACCGTCGCGGTGAATGTCAGTGTAAATAATTTCAGCAGCACCTAACTCGGCCATTTTTTGCGCCAATTCTGTTGCTAAAACTTCCGAAGTTTCTAGCCAGCCTCTAGTCGCAACTTTACCATTTCTGGCATCTATTCCCACCAGAATTCTGCCGGGAAATTCGGCGCACAATTCGCCGACTAATTGCGGTTGTTCGACGGCGACAGTGCCGAGAATGACGCGCCGGACGCCTAAATTGAGGATAGCAGCAACAGAAGTGCGATCGCGCATTCCCCCACCTACTTGACAGGGAACGTCTACTGATCGGACGATCGCTTCAATGGCTGCTTGGTTGACTGGATGACCTGCTTTGGCGCCGTCGAGATCTACTAAATGCAGCATGGTTGCGCCTTCATTTACCCACTCTCTGGCGACTGCGACGGGGTTGTCGTTAAAAGTTTGAGACTTCGCGTAGTCTCCCTGATACAATCTGACGCATTTTCCATCCAATAAGTCGATCGCTGGAATTACATTCATAATTTTTCCTCAAATTGGTAATTATACCAGTTAAAAAAAAGAATGCAACTTTAGGCAATCTCCCAACCCATACACAATCATTCATTCCGAATTCTAAAATCTAAAATTTAAAATCTAAAATGGTATTATCCATTACCATTTATTTTTGACATTCGCAACCGCTATTTAAATGAAACATAATCGCCGAAGACAGCGTTGACCATAAAGGAGTATTGACATCGGCTTTTTGCAAAGCTTCTGCAGTCCAGTCGTTGCAAGTTCTTAAAATATAGTAACTGCCTTTTGCTTCATAAAAACTGTCGCTGTTACCGTAGCCGTAGCTAATTTTCATTTTCTTACCTGCTGCGTCTAATTGGAATAAATTTTTAATAAAATTAACCAGCATCAGATAGTTTTTCCCGCTAATCTTAACACATTTGGTTTCAATTTTTAGGGGGAGAACCCGATAACCTTGAACGTGTAGAGTAGAGGGAGTAAGGAGAAATAGCGCCTTGAAAGCTGTAACTGGGTTGATACTTTCTGATGTGGAAGTTTCCAGCATAAAAGCTCTATCTCCCCATCCAAAAGACAAATATTTATAATCAGAAGTGGCATCCCGCCCTATTTCTGTTAGCGGTAAAAATTGATTCCAGTCAAAATATTCATTTTTAACTGGAACAATAATTTCGGTGTGGATGCCTTCGTTGGAAATGTATAGAGAGATTGTGCAATCTGCTTGCGAGTAATTTCCCCACTTTCTGGGAGTGAGATAACCAATTGTTAGGAAAGCGGTCAAAGATAAGATGACAATTCCTAAGCGCTGTATGCTTTTTCTCATTTTAACCGTAGGTTTCAAATTGTGCCTTCGGATGGCGGGCGCTGCATTTTTGTGGGAAAGAATTCTTGCAAGGCATAATTGCGCTGTTCGGGGGTTTCGCTAGCCCAATTCGACAAACTTTCGTAGAAAAAGAACGACACGCCAGCGAAATCTCTTTTTCGCACTTCTTGCACTTGT
>NZ_JAUBQR010000281.1:0-7290 GCF_036701385.1 Microcoleus sp. Pol12B4
CATATATTTGGCTGCCCAATGAATTTTTTATGCCTCAGTTTCTAACTGAGCCAGCTTTTCTTAGTCTAAACTCCAGCAACTATCCTTCGTTGCCCGATCGCCCGGAGTTCAAAATGGTGTTTCTGCCTGTAAGTACAGCTTTTCTCCCAACTGCGGATGCTCAAACGAAAGTTCCCGCGCGTGCAAGTGTAGCCGATTCGCAGCAGCCCGACATCCGTAAAGCCGATCGCCCAAAATCGGTATCCCCAACCCTCGAACATCCGCTGCGTGAACCCTCAATTGATGCGTGCGCCCCGTCAGTGGCAAAAACTCGACGCGATCGCAATTTCCCTCCCTTGCTATTACCTGAAAGCGAGTAACACTGGGTTTTCCGCCCTCCCAATTGACTTGCTGGTAAGGGCGATTTTCTGGATCGCCCCAAAGTGGGAGTTCGATCGTCCCCGCATCAATTTTTACAGTACCCGAAAGCACCGCTTCATAAACTTTGTGAACCTGCTTTTTTGCAAATTGCTGCCTGAGTTGAATGCTAGTTTCTTTGTCCCGCGCCAATAGCAAAATCCCAGATGTTTCTCCATCTAAACGATGCACGACTGTCAAATTACAACTATCCGGTAACAAGTTACGCAAACGACTGAAAACACTATCTTGATTTTCCATATAACGACCTGGGACTGACAGCAAGCCAGAGGGTTTATTGACCGCAATCAACCACTTGTCTTCATAAATAATCGGTAGCATTTGCGTAACGGGTAAGATGCCCGTTACATAAGAAAAATTATTCCTTGTGCGGTGGGCTTCTAGCCCGCCCGTAAAACCCTCATCCATATTAGAAACAATCGGATTTTGAGCCAATCCTGACAGCAAAAAACCCATCAACGGCTGACACCGATCGCCACAAGCACCATAAAATTCTCCCTGTATCTTATCGCCCGATGGCGGCCCCCACCAAAACTCAGCCATTGCCAGCGGTTTCAGATTGTGTACTGCCGCACAGTGGAGCAATTTTGGCGCGCAACAGTCGCCGGTGCCAGTGGGAATAGAATTGGTTGGCATCAATGAAGAGATCGATCGCGATTTTCCCAAAAAATTCACCAGAGTGTAAGCTGCGTGCATTTGCGTCTGAAGTTCGCGGGAAAGTTCTTTTCGCCGCTGTTTCAGCGCCCGCATCCGCCGATCCGCAGCTTCAATTAATTGTTTTAGCGGCTGCAATGTTTCATCCCGCTGCCGTTTTAATTGCCTGCGTTCAATTTTCTCCAAACGGCTTTCTTGATTCAGTTGTTCCAGGGCAATTTCTAGTTTTTCGGGGGCCAGAGTTTGACACAGTAACTGACGTTTTTCATCTCGCTGCTGCTTGCAATTGCGGTGCCGATCGCTCAAAACTTGCATTTGCACTTCAAACTCCCGAAATAAGGCTGCATACTCTTCTCGCTGCGGAAGTTGATTCAAGGCAATAAGTTCCTGTTTCATCGCCTCTAATTGAGTTAAGGTGCGGGCTTCCTCGAAAGCAACACGATCTCGTCCCGGAATCGGTGGCACCCACCCCTCAACAATGCTGCAACCGTTCAGCAGCCCGGAAAATGCTTTGAGTATCCCCTGTTCCCCCGAAGGCATCTCCACCAGTAATATGCCGTACATCTTCCCTTCCCGATCGTAGGAATCGTCAGTCGCCAGGTACTGCATCAAACCCCGCGCGAGATCCTCGGACATTCGAGTGCGCGGCAGTCTCAGCAGCTCGCCACTTTGAGGACAACGGCCTTCGTACCAATAATTCGGGCGCGAGTCGATCGACTCCCAATGACAGTCCATAAAATCTAAAAGCGCGTGCAACTGTAGCATATTAAATTTGGTTTGAAACCTGAATTAGGACATTATGTGCTTGTGTCCTGACCCCGCCCAGAAACGGATACAAGTTTCAGACACTCGTCGTGGAGAGATCAAAATTTTAGACTCTGGTTCAAGCTCCCAGATTCATTTGTGGAGTCAATCGAAAATCGAAAATCGAAAATCGACTGACCGTATGTTACAGCGGTGTACCGACAGTGGGAATGGTGCATAATTTTATACCTACTCGAATTAAGTAAAAATGATGTGTCGCACCAAGCCTGATATGCTAAATTTGTTTCAAAACAGCAGCGATATTAAGAAAAGCATAAGTTAATATATAAGACCGCAAGCTTGTTATCCACTAAATTTTTATGTGAAAGGCGTATGCCAGACCTCTCGACTTCGGCTACAGAAAACTCCTCAAACCCCCAGCCAGCGCTGCTGCCGCCGATTTTAAGAATTTTTGCAGCATTTCCCGATTACGATCGGGGCAATAGATTGTACGCCGCAGGAAGGTACGAAGCGGCAGTCATTTGCTACGGAAAAGCCGTTCAAATTAAGCCGGACTGGGCCAGGGCATGGCTGAATCTGGGCAAAGCTTACAAGCAACTGCACTCCTACGCAGAAACCGTAGCCTGCGCCGACCGAGCTACAGCAATTAATCCCGAAGAATACTGGGCTTGGATGCTCCGCGGCACAGGGCTGTTAAGTTTGCAAAATCACTCAGAAGCGATCGCGGCTTTCGACACGGCAATTCAAATCAATTCAGAAAAGCACGAAGCTTGGTATCAGCGAGGCCGAGTTTTAGAGGAATTGCAGCAGTGGGATGCAGCCGCAACCTGTTACAAAAAAGCAACCCAACTTCATCCGAATTTGCCTGCCATGTGGTATCGGCAAGGCAACGTGTTGGTTCAAGCGGAGCGCTATCCTGAAGCCGTGGCCGCTTTCGAGCGCGCGCTGAAACTCGTCCCGACTAATTGGGAAGCTTGGCTGAACCGAGGTTTGGCTTTGATGAAAGCCGAACGCTACGCTGAAGCTGTAACTTCTTACGATCGCGCCATTCAACTGCAACCACAAAATACTCTGGCTTGGTTCAATCGGGGCATTGCTTCAGCAAAATTGCACAAATATGCAGAGGCGGTGACAGCTTACGATCGCGTACTGCAAATGCAACCCAACGACTGCGAAGCTTGGTTTTATAAAGGAATGGCCCTCAAACACCAGTGGGCCGACGCGGCAATTGCTTGTTTCGATCGGGCAATTCAAATTAATTCTTTTTATCCCGAAGCATGGATCGGGCGCGGTCAAACACTTTCAGAAGCGAGAGATTTTGAAGGGGCGATCGCTGCTTTTGACCAAGCCGTTCAAATTAATCCGAATTTTCCCGAAGCTTGGCTGGGTAGAGGCATCGCCCTGGCCGGATTGGAACGCTACAAAGAGGCAATTATCGCTTACAGTAATGCCCTACAAATTGAAGGTAATTTTCTAGAAGCTTGGAACTTGCGAGGCGAAGCCCTGGAAAAATTACAGCAATATGAAGAAGCGATCGCCTGTTTTGATAAAGTAATCTCTCTGACTTCAGAAGCAGAAATTACATCAAAAGTAGGGTTGCAGCAAGGCGCAGCGCTGGAAAAATTGCAGCGTTACGAAGAAGCCGTCGCAGCTTACAACCGCGTACTAAAAATCGTGCCAGACAATTTTGAAGCTTGGTTGCAACGCGGCAACGCTTTGTCAAAATTGCAACAGTACGAACAAGCTCTAACATCATACGATCGAGCAATTACTGTCTGGCCGGATAACTATCAAGGCTGGGTACAGCGAGCTCTGATTCTAGGGGAAATGCAGAACTATTCCCAAGCACTCGTCGCTTTTGACCAAGTGATTCAACTCAAGCCAGACAACTGGGAAGCTTGGGCGCAGCGGGGCGACGTTTTGCAAAAATTGCAGCGAACTCAAGATGCCATGAGCTCTTACGGAGTCGCCCTAGAAATCAAACCCGATTACTACGAAGCTCTAGTGAGTCGAGAAGAATTGAGATTGAAAGACGCGATGTCAGGAAAGCGGTAAGGGGAAATTGACGAATAGTTTTGAGTTTTGAAATTGCTTTCTTCCTCGTAATACCGCGCTGGGGTAAAGTTTGAACTATTTAACTTAAAACTAAAAACTTTTCGTTTTCTCTCTCCCTCTGCGTTCTCTGCGGCTTCTGCGGTTCATAAAAAATCTAATTCCCACAACAATTAGTATTGCTATATCCGGCAAAAGATCAGCTCAAAATAATGATATCATGTCCGTTAAAATAACCTTGAGCAAGTTGAAAACCTACATAAAAAAGCTTGAGTTGTTACCACTAATATTCAATAAAATTAAAATTGGGTGAATAAGGTGATTGGTAAAGAACACTAGCGCCGACCGATTGAATCAATGGTTCAATCGAAGCCACTTGGTGAGCTGGGACATTTTCCATGAAAACAACTGCACGCTTTTTACTTTCTTTACCAATTTCCTTTACAGTGTTGTGAAATTCTCAGGTTTTGAAAAAAATCCACCCATTTAGCCGTTAAAGAGGCTCACCCAGCCTGCTTAACCTAGCTGCCTAGAAACAATCCAAAAAAGCCGGATACAACCTCTCCTATAGGTTTTCTGAGTTATGTAAAGAAATAATTTCTGCCTCATCTTAGATTTGCTTATGAATAATACAAAACTGCTTATCCTAGCCACGATGGGTTCATGGCGGTACTATCAAATTGGTTGGTAGTTTTATACAGTTCGTATTGCCCTTTTGCAGCCGCCTCGCGAGTCCGATTCAGCATTGCTGCCACTTGTGCTCGATCCATCGGCTTAAACGTGCGAGCGGCCTCAAACGCTTGATCGAGGAGTTGCATACTATCAATGCCAGTAATCACGACTGAAGTAGGCAGATTCATCGCATAGTGGAGACATTCGATCGGGCTTACTGTATTACTTCTAAGCACGTAGGGGTCGCCCATAGATTTCATCCCCAATACACCTATTTGGTTCTTCACCAGCACTGGCAGAACTTGTTGCTCAAAACTTCTAAAATGAGCGTCCATCACGTTCAGCGGCATCTGTACCGCGTCAAAACGGAAATTGTTTTGAGCGGCAATTTCCATCACTCGCAGGTGAACCAAAGGGTCTTTGTGCCCTGTAAACCCGATGTAGCGAATCTTGCCCGCTTTCTGCGCTTCTACTACGGCCTCCATAGCCCCGCCGGGAGCAAAAATGCGATCGGGGTCTTCCATCCGAATAATTTCGTGATGCTGCATCAGGTCAATGCGATCGGTCTGCAACGCCTTCAGTGACTCGTCAATCTGCATCGCGGCCGCGCCCTTGGTGCGGCCGTCAATCTTGGTCATCAGAAACACCTTTTGCCGGTAGCCATCCTTGAGCGCTGCACCCATCCAGCGGTGGCTGCGTCCGTTGTGATAGTCCCAGGAATTGTCCATGAAATTGATGCCGCGGTCGATCGCACTGCGAATGAGCTTAATAGCTTCTTGCTCCTCTCGAAGGCGTCCGATATGGTGTCCCCCCAAGCCAATTGCAGACACTTGCTCTCCTGTGCGTCCCAGCGTCCTGTAACTCATCTCGCCGCTTTGGGTTTGAGCTTGGGCTACTTCATGTTTAACATCTACTTGAGTCAGTTCATCTTGAGCTAACACGGGTTTCAACAACCCTTCGGAAGCAGCCAGCCCTGCTGCAACCAAACCCGAAGCAGAAGTTACCTTTAACAACTTGCGTCTGCTGATATTCATCAATGCCTCCTTCAAAAAACTACTAGGACTCACTCACCGCTTCGCTGCACTAAAGAGTTTTGAATTTAAGATGTCTCAAAATCCAGAGCGCAGTAGGGCTGCAACTTCCCCAACTGCCTACTTTGCCTAATCAATAGTAATGATGAAATTTCTAGTTTTAAGAGTTCCTAGGCCCGTCAACGAAGGCTTTGAACTCAATAGCATCGTGACTGCAAAACAGGCGCACATCTTTACTGTGCTGCACCGATAATTCGTGCAGCCGACCTTGATTGAGCAACCTAGCCTTGCGATCGACCTCCATCATCCATTGGTAGGCGCGCAGACCGGGCGTGCAGCGTCGGTTAGCTGCATCCATCTCGTGTCGGTAGAAATAGGCATCGCCGGCGTGCAGAAGCCAGCCATCGGGTGTATCAATGGCAATGCCAGCATGACCGCGTGTGTGCCCCACCAACGGGATTAGCAAAATTTCCGGTGGCAACCCGTCGAGGTCGCGGACTGCTTCAAAACCGAACCAAGGTTCGCCACCCGCCGAATAGTATTTCCAGCGTTTGACTTCATCCCACTGCCCCGGACGATAGCGCCTTTTTGTGATGAAACCGTGCCGATCCTGTGCGGCATCGATTTCAGCCTGCATGACGTGTACCGTGGCTTCAGGGAAATCCTCTAGACCACCGGCATGATCGAAATCGAGGTGGGTTAGCGCAATATGGCGCACATCGCTTGGTGAAAATCCGAGCTGTTCAATTTGATGGATTGCCGTGTACTTGCGATCGAACTGGATGTTATTAAAATGGACGAAAAACGGGCTGAGCCGGGAGTAAGGGGACTCGATATCCCGCAATCCGAAGCCGGTATCAATCAGAACCAGCCCCTGATTCGTTTCAACCAGCAGACAGTGGCAGACGAGGTGAGCCGTCAAGCCACGACTGAAGCCATCGAAAAGCGCCCCTCCAATGGGACACATACAGCCACAATTGAGATGATGAATTTGCATAAATGTGCTGCACTAAATTACTTAGGCGAGAACCATTTATTCCTCAGTTCGTATCCAAGGCCGATGCTGCATAATGCCATCGATGAACGCCTGAGAAAACTGTGCTAAATCGTCACTACTGGGAGAAGTAAACACGCTTTTATCGGCTGCTATCTTGCCATTATCTACGATATTTACTTTCTTTAAATCTGCACATAAAAATAGTAAGACGGGGGCGAATTATTTGTTAGCAGAACCCGGTTCAGTAAGCTGGCGGTGCATTTCGGCATTAACGGTATCAGGCAAAACCTTGCTTGCGCTGGCTAGAATCTTTGTCTTGACTGAACCGGCAATGATGTTGTCCTTACCTGCCATCAAGGCTTCAAATCCCTGCTTGGCAACCTCGGCTGGATCGTCTTTCTTGTCGGCGCCCGCCTTTGTGTCGTCCATCCCAGCGCGGTGGAAGAAGTTGGTATCGGTGGGGCCGGGCATGAGCGAGGTGACAGTTACACCTGTATCTTTTAACTCATTGCGGAGTCCTTCGGAAAACGAGTGGATAAAGGCTTTGGATGCCGCGTAGACTGCCTCGAATGGCCCCGGCATTAGGGCGGCAATGGAGGAAGTGAATAGAATCCGTCCCTGGCCGCGATCGACCATATCCTTAACTACCCGTTTAGCCAAATGCACAGACGAGACAACGTTGAGGTTAATCAGATTTAGTTC
>NZ_JAUBQR010000431.1:0-1575 GCF_036701385.1 Microcoleus sp. Pol12B4
CCGGTTTCTACCAGACTTTCGATTCCCTCAGAATAACTATAAGCTCCCACAGGTGCAAAAGCTAGCTGTAACAAACATAAAAGTTGATTGTTCACTGTTGACTGTTGACTGTTGACTGTTGACTGTTGACTGTTGACTGTTGACTTATTGCTTCTTGAATGGCCGAAAGCAATTTAGTCACAAGCCCTCGCATTCATCGGTGAGAGTAAATCTAAAATCTAAAATCTAAAATCTAAAATCTAATGGCTGTGCCCATAAGCGCCCATTTCCGGCTGAAACGGCACAATTTCCTGTGTTACTTCCAAACCCATTTTTTCTAGCATTCCCTGCAACACAGAGTCGGGAGAAAGCCTTAAATAATTATCCGCAATTTCTAAAGCTACGTGACGGTTTCCTAAATGATAAGCCGCCCGCATCAGTAGCAGCGGACTTGATGCCCGCGCTGTCAGCACCAGTTCGGGTTTTGCACTTACCAGTACCAAAAAGCTACCGTCTTCCGACTGCAATAAATCTCGATCGCGCAGTACCGTACCTCTGGGCAAACTCAGGTGCAGCCTTTCCCCCGTTTCCGTCTCGAATCGGTGACGGCTGCGAGTGCGATCGTCCGATGTCATTTGTAAAGTAAAGCTGACAATAGCATCGGGATTTGCAGGCAAATGTTTTGTGAATGTTAGCATTTTTATATTCTATTCCTCAGAGCAATTCACTTGACCTCTAGTTTTTGAGGAATTTTTGAGGAATATGTTTTTTATAGCCGAAGGAATAAGGAAGACTGAAGTTCCAATCTTCAGCTCATGTTTCAGAAATTAAAAACGTCTTAATCGTGTTGGCGATCGCTATATCTCATTGCGATTTACAGCAAGTTGAAAAATATTCATCTCTCTGGCCGCTCCCGTTCTGGCTTCAATACCAAATTTATGTTATTTTGTCAAGCACTGGATCGCAGACGATCGCTTTTTTTTCAAAAAATTTTGCCTACCGTCTAGGAACTCGAACAATTTAAATCTCCAATATATTGTTGGGGGGAGGTAGCGGTTAGGAATCCTGCCTGCCCTTAACAAGCTTTTATGGAGAAGTCTAATACGAACGGGAGAGGAAGAAAGACTCAAACCATCAAGCTTATTGATTACCCGCTTGTTGCAGTCGCAGGAGCTCGGCTTGAATTCGCTGTTTGACTGCCGGATCCGCTTGCTGGAGCAAAGTAAGCTGGTTGAAGCGACTAACTGTCAAACCATTGGTTTCGATAACTTTTTTAGCTTGTTGGCAGTAATTCACCGCGATGCCGCGAACACTTCCAGACAACCTATTAATTTGCTGAGTTTCGTTGCACACGACTCTGGGAACCGAACCCCCAGCCATTCCTTTAATTTCGTTAAAAGCTTCCACCCGTCTGGGTTCTATTGCCAACACAGCACGAGCGTAGCTAGTAATTTCCTCGCTGCTAATCTCTTGAGCTTGGGCTGCTGCTCCGAAAACGAGGTTTGGGGATTGTGCATACAAACCGGGCGCCCATCCGCTAGCTAAAGCTGCTGCAGAAAAGATGCCAAGCAACAGCGATTGTCGCAGCATCCGGTT
>NZ_JAUBQR010000432.1:0-1569 GCF_036701385.1 Microcoleus sp. Pol12B4
TGGTCAATAGTCGTAAATACGCCAATGAATTGTTTAAAGACGCGACTGAAACGGTTTTGAGCTTCAGTTGCCCCTAGTTCTGCTACTGGTGGCTGTTTGCCAATAATTAATTCGACTTCAGGGATAACCTCAATGATGACTTGTGCGTTATCGCCTAAAGCAGATAACAGTTTTTCTTTCCAAGTTTGGATTTCTAGTTCGCCTTCGGTTAGAACTTGCTGAGTTAAGGATTGGAATGCTTGAATCAGCGAAGCATAAGGAATATTGCGCTTGAACTGGTCAAATTTACCCGCAATAAAATAGCCTCGTTGCCGCACAATGGGTTTGTGAACTTCATTGACCAAAACTGTTTTGCCTATCCCGGAATAACCAGAAACCAGCATTAATTCGGTGGTGCCACTGGCAACGCGATCGAAAGTTTTGAGAATTTTTTCAATTTCTTTGTAGCGACCGTAGAGCTTTTGCGGTATGTTTAATTGCCCTGCTTTATCCGCACTTCCGACAACAAAGTTGGAAATATATCCGCTAGCCTGTAGTTTGAGCAAGCAAGTTTCTAAGTCGAATTTTAGTCCATCAGTGCTTTGGTAGCGGTCTTCAGCATTTTTAGCTAATAACTTCATCGCAATCGCTGAAATTTGTGGCGGGATTTCAGGATTTAGCTTGTGAGGGGGAATGGGAGTTTTGGCAATATGGCTGTGTACCAATTCCAGCGGGTCTGTGGAATTAAAGGGCAACTCGCCTGTGAGCATTTCATAGAAGGTAACGCCTAGTGAATAAAAATCAGTGCGGTAGTCAATTGACCGATTCATCCGGCCAGTTTGTTCTGGGGACATATAGGCGAGTGTGCCTTCGAGCAAATCTGGATGGGTGAGCGTCGAATTTTCTCGCTCCAGGCGCGAAGCGATGCTGAAATCAATAATTTTAAGTTTTTCAGTGGCTGGGTTAATGATAATATTGTGTGGCTTTATATCTTTATGAATAATGTTATATTTATGGATTTCTGCTAAGGCAGAGACAAGCTGGAGACCCAAATAAATAAATTGAATGCTGGTGAGTTTTTTGCCTTTCATCCAATCTTTGAGAGACTCAGAGCCGGAATCTTCTAATAGGAGTGCTAAACCGTTTTTATAGCTTTCTAAACTAATGGGTTTGATAATTGTTTCTACGTTCAAGCTGTGCAAAATTTGATATTCGTGGCGCAAGCGGGTGATGTCAGAAAGAGTGGGATACTCAGCCTTTACCGTTTTGACGATCACGCTGGAAAGGTCCGAATCCTTCCGAGCGCGATCGACTGAAGTTCTTATCCCGCTGTGGAGGGTTTCAAGGAATTGATAGCCAGCTAAGTTGATAGTCATTGTTATTCTACAGATCGTAAGGGAATTGAGCGTGTGGTTAAGGTCTGTTTTAAAACTTAATTATGATTGGAGCTGATTGTAACATAGTAATTTACTCAACAAAAGTGAGCTCATGTTTCGCTTCTAGCAATCGTGGGCTCATGAGAGCGCCGAGCGTGGATATGTTGAAAGAACGCATTCGCGATCGCATTTTGGAGGAGGCTGTAGCACTATG
>NZ_JAUBQR010000282.1:0-7117 GCF_036701385.1 Microcoleus sp. Pol12B4
TGCGTCCAAGCGGTAATTTTCTGGTTTCTGAGAGTGAAGCTGCCGATGCTGTATTCTTTGCTGCGGGCAATTTCATCGAGTTTGTCTATCGCCTTTTGGGTATCAGCAGAGTTTTCGGCGGCAAAAATCCAATCGGCACTATTTGACGAATTCGGAAGCACCGCTAAAGCGTATTCTCCTTGTACCCAGTCAAATATATCCTGCGGCAGGTTGACGCCCCAAACTTGCTGAATATCTGCCAGGGTGCGATCGACTAATTTTGAGACTTCTGCATTAGTGGACACCGTCGATGACAAATCAGTCCAAAAATTCCTTAAATCGGTGCTGGCGACCGCGAAAGGACTGGCTGAGGGAATGTACTGCAAGGCTTGCACAGGTTCTGAGAGTGTTGGAGAAGCTGTGTTTTCTCGGGATGTCACTAAAGCAGTTTGAGCCAGCAATCCCCGTCGGTTGACTCCGACAGCAACTGCGAGAGAATTAAGAGAAACTGGGGGATTGGGGTCGGTTGCTGACTGCGGGAGATTGACAAATGCTAAAGCAATTCTGCCTTGAGTTAGCTGCTGCAAAGCTTTTTGGTATTCCGGAGTATTGTTGAGGTTTAAGTTTGCTGATTCAACGTTATTAATTGCCTCTCTAATCACACTGGGGCTATTGGCAAATAAAACAAAATTTTGGTTAGTTCCAGAATTTAAATTACTGCCGATTGCTGCTGTTGCGAAGCTGGGTGGCAAAGTTGAATTCGGCAGAGAAAACGGGTTAAAAGGCGAAATAAAAGCCGATTTTTTCTTCGCTATAGTTGCTTGTTTGTAATTAATTTTAACGCCTTTATACAGTTCCGAATGAACTGTTTTATCGGCATGAGGTTGTTGGCGCCAGTATGAGTGGAGAAATTTTTGGCTGCGATCGGCATTTTGGGATGAAACGGCTAGCAAAAACCCGGTTTGTTGGCCGTTGCTGCTGTCGCCATCGAAATCTGGCGTTGTGAAGGCGAGGGTAATTTCGTCACCTATCCAAGGTTGGATATCTCTACTGTAATCCAAGCCTGTATTGGCGAGGAAACTTTTTTTGATTTGCTCAAATTCTGCGTGCGATCGACTTCTTTCTTCAGGAGTGGCAAAAACTTGTCGCAATGCTTCGAGGCGATCGGGATTTACCAGCATTGATGCTAACAAAGGTGCTTGTTTCGAGACAAACACAGCCGCGGCCGGAGTAGTTGTCGGCCCGCCAGCGAGCAAATTCAGGGGAGTTTGAGTTGTCAGCCAGTAAAAACCACCGGCACTCAAGCCTAAGAGTGTCAAGACGCCAGCAATGAGGAAAGAAAAGAACGATCGCAGCTTCATACAACAAGGACTAATGACCACAGTCTATTATTAACTAGAGTAGCGCATGACCGTAGCTGTCGGCAGATACTTTTTGTTCAGTTCGCAAAACAAAAAGATCAACTAAAATATACTGAAGCTTTAAAACCCAAGTAAAATGCTAACAATATCAACGCCCGCCGAACAGCGAGTTTTACTGCCAAATATCAGTTGGCAATTATATGAAAGCCTGCTAGCGGAACTGGGCAACAAACGTTCCACCCGAATTGCTTATCATCAAGGTCAATTAGAAATTATGGTGCCGCTACCGGAACATGAAAATCGCCATCGGCTGATCGTTCGCTTAATTGTAACTCTCATAGAAGAACTCAATCTAGAGTACAACCCCTTTGGCTCTATGACTATTAAAAAACGCCAAAAAGCAGCCGGAAAAGAACCAGATTCATGCTATTATATCCAGAATGAAGCACTGGTCAGAAAGAGAACAAAATTAGACTTTGCTCAAGATCCGCCGCCCGATTTAGCACTGGAAATTGATATTACCAGCAGTTCCTTAAATCAATTCGATTTATATGCAGATTTAGGCGTACCAGAAATTTGGCGGTACGACGGACGGAACATCAAGTTTTATCAATTGCAAAATGGCGAATATGCCGAGTGCAATTTTTCCCGGGCTTTCCCAATGCTACCGACTGCAAAAGTTGAGGAATTTATAGATCGCTGTCAAACTACAGGCGCCACCGCAGCAGTGCGAAAATTCCGGCAATGGGTAAAAGATCAGTAATTGTGCAGAATCTACCAAGGTACTCCTCGCGCATCGGAAAAATCGGCATCTAGAACCGCCCCTGGATCGAATACAGCATCAGTTAAATCAGCTTTTCTAAACGACGTTATCGACAATTTTTCTATTTGTTCAACAGCGATAAAAAATCCGATCGCAGTTAACCCAAGAATTACCCCAGAAACCAAAAATAAGACAATTCCCCTGATAGTATCTCCGCCCAAAAATGTCACAATACCGCTAGCCCCGATCGCAGCAGCCGCCCCAGCCACAGCCCCCGCCACAATCCCGGCCTCGCCCCGAGTCGCAGCAATCGCCGTCGCAGCCGTTCCGGCGACCGCCACAGCCCCCGCATCTGCCCCGGCAATCACTCCAGTCAAAGCCCCAGCCGTCGTCACTGTAACCGCCGTTACCCCAGCCCTAGCAATCAAATTTCTCACCCGCCTGCGGCTTTGTCCGGTTCTGACACCCTGAAAATTTGCCCCCCTCAAAATCGCCCCAGTGAAATTGCAGCCTCGAATGTCGCAACCGCTGAAATTCGCCCCTGACAAGTCAAGCCCTTTAAAAGAACGGTTCCGCAAGTTTTGGTTAGCAAAATTGAGATTTCGAGATTGAGTCATTCGATTTTAGATTTTAGATTTTAGATTTTAGATTAACCAACCCAAAGACCTAGGGTTATAGATTTTAGATTATAGATTTTAGATTAACCAACCAAAGGGCATTTAGAATAAAGCCTGTGGTTTATAACGAGTTTCCATGTCTCCCATCTCCGAATCCCCATTTTCCCCCGAACAAATTGCCGGTGAAAGACTCACACCTGAAGAATATGAAGAAATCGTTCAGCGTCTAGGTCGCCATCCCAATAAAGCTGAATTGGGAATGTTCGGCGTCATGTGGAGCGAACACTGCTGTTACAAAAATTCGCGGCCACTATTAAAACAGTTTCCCACAGAGGGCGATCGTATTCTAGTCGGGCCCGGAGAAAATGCCGGCGTCGTAGACTTGGGAGAAGGCTTGCAACTCGCCTTCAAAATTGAATCGCACAACCACCCGTCTGCAGTCGAACCTTTCCAAGGTGCGGCAACCGGTGTCGGCGGGATTCTCCGCGATATCTTCACAATGGGTGCACGTCCGATCGCACTTTTGAATTCCCTGCGTTTCGGCAACTTAGACGATGCTAAAACTCAGAGATTGTTCAAAGGCGTAGTATCAGGAATAAGTCACTATGGGAATTGCATCGGAGTACCCACAGTTGGCGGCGAAGTTTACTTCGATCCTGCTTATTCCGGCAACCCGTTAGTTAACGTGATGGCCTTGGGTTTAATGGAAACGCAAGAAATCGTAAAATCCGGGGCATCCGGCATCGGAAATCCCGTGCTGTATGTCGGTTCAACTACCGGGCGAGATGGCATGGGAGGAGCAAGTTTTGCCAGTGCAGAATTGACCGACAAATCAATGGACGATCGCCCTGCCGTCCAAGTAGGAGATCCATTTTTAGAAAAATCCTTAATTGAAGCTTGTTTAGAAGCATTCAAAACCGGTGCAGTCGTCGCCGCGCAAGACATGGGTGCAGCCGGAATCACCTGTTCGACATCAGAAATGGCAGCCAAAGGTGGCGTCGGCATTGAATTCGATTTAGACAAAGTTCCCGTTCGAGAAAGCGGCATGATTCCCTACGAATACCTGCTTTCGGAATCCCAAGAACGGATGTTGTTTGTTGCCCAAAAAGGACGGGAACAGGAATTAATCGATATTTTCCACCGCTGGGGATTGCACGCGGTAGTAGCGGGGACAGTTATCGAAAAGCCGATCGTCAGAATTCTCTTTAAAGGCAAAATCGCTGCCGAAATTACCGCGACTGCTTTGGCAGATAACACGCCAATTTATCACCGAGAATTGTTGACAGAACCGCCAGAATATGCTAAAAAAGCATGGGAATGGACGGCGGATTCGCTGCCAAAATCAACCGCAGCAGGTATCGAAGTTCAAGGTAATTTCCAAACTTGGAATCAGATTTTGCTGACGCTTTTAGATACTCCCACCATCGCTTCTAAACGCTGGGTTTATCGCCAATACGACCATCAAGTGCAAAACAATACTGTTGTTTTACCGGGAGGCGCTGATGCTGCGGTAGTCAGATTGCGTCCGCTAGAACCCTGCCAATCTTCCCTTGGTAACGGGCTAGAAGTACACCCCCTTGCTAAGGGGGATCTACAGAGAGAAAATGCTGTTTCTCTTGCTTCCGAAAGCAAACAGGAAGAAGAGGTAATTCCTCTATTTAAAAAGGCACAAGGTAGGGAAACTCCAAAAGTTTCTCCCCCCCTTAGCAAGAAGGAAGCGCCCCTGGGAGTTATTCCTGGAGTTGCTGCAACGGTTGATTGCAATTCTCGTTATGTTTATCTCGATCCTTATGAGGGTGCAAAAGCAGTCGTAGCGGAAGCAGCCAGAAACTTAAGCTGTGTGGGTGCTGAACCTCTCGCAGTTACTGATAATTTGAATTTTGGCAGTCCTGAAAAGCCTCTCGGATATTGGCAGTTAGCGTCAGCTTGTCGCGGGATTGCTGATGCTTGTCGGGAGTTGGGAACGCCTGTTACTGGCGGCAATGTTTCTCTTTACAATGAAACTGTTGATGCTGAGGGGAATCCTCAACCAATTTATCCGACTCCGGTAATCGGAATGGTGGGCTTAATTCCTGATTTGAAGAAGATTTGCGGCCAAGCTTGGCTAAAGAAAGGTGATTTAATTTATGTGCTGGGAATGCGGGAATCATCCCAAAATCCAGAACTTTCATCTGAAAGCTCAAAAAAGGAACCTTCTCCTACTCTGGGAGGTTCGGAATATTTAGCGGCTATTCACGGGATTGTAGCTGGGAAACCGCCAAGGATAGATTTTGAGTTGGAAAGAAAAGTGCAATCGGTTTGTCGGGATGGAATTCGGCAAGGTTGGGTAGGTTCTGCCCATGATTGTGCGGAAGGTGGAATTGCGATCGCCCTCGCGGAATCCTGTATCTCTGCTAAAATGGGTGCGGAAATTCATCTCAGTTTTAATTCAGCAAATGTCAGCCGCTGGGATGAAATTTTGTTTGGTGAAATGGGCAACTGCATTGTAGTTTCAGTCGCGCCGAAAAATCAAGAAGTTTGGGAGTCTTACCTGCAAGAACATTTGACCAAAATGTGGCATAAAATTGGTTTAGTTAGCGGGGCTGAATCAGCTTTTCGGGTTTTTAGTGCTGACAATCAAGCGTTAATTGAGGTTGGGATGAGTGAGATGGGCGATCGGTTCTATAATGCGATCGAGCGTCGGATTGCATCTGTCTAATCGCAGTTCATACACACGGCGGTTAAAACCGCGTCTACACAGACGAAACCCCGCCTTCGCGGGTTACATTTCTTGAGTCCGCGAAGGCGGACTTTGTTTGTGTAGTAGCGATTTCAAGAGACTGTTAGCGAATGTATGAGGGGTATCACCCCTCATACATTCGCCTCTCATCAATAGGCAGAATGATTGTGTAATCACGCAGCATATTAAATCATTTATTATTACTCTTCACCCTCGCGACAGGTCATTGATTCCAGAAATGACAGCCTCCGTAGCACGAACCTCCTTTCCCAAAGGAAATCCATATATGAAAATGCGCGACGAACTTGGAGTCTTGTACTTGGATAGTGACTTTGTTACCTTGTTTTGAGCCGACTGCGGTCAAAGTGCTTTATCACCAGGGCAATTAGCATTAATTAGTGTGATGCAATTTGCCGAGGGATTGACGGGCCGACAAGCAGCAAAAGCGGTCAGAAGTCGTATAGATTGGAAGTATGCTCTGGGAATAGGAATTACTGATAGCGGTTTTAATTATTCAGTTTTAAGTGAATGGAGAATTCGATTAATTGCTTCGGGACGTGAAAGTCAATTACTAGCTCGAATGCTAGCACATTTTTAAGATAGAGGAGGGTTCAAAGCAAGAGGGAAAGCCAGAAGTAATTTGACTCATGTCATCGGAACCCTTCGCAAAATGAACTGCCTAGAATGCGTTGGATAAACTTTACGTCATGCCTTAAATCAGTTAGCAACTGTTGCCGATGAATCGTTATTAACAGTAGTCAATCCGGATAGGTTTGAGCGTTATGGCACGAGATTTGAGCAATATCGCTTGCCGAAATCTGAAACTGAAAAACAAAGCTTGGCATTGACTATTGGCAATGATGGTCATCACTTGTTATCAGCTTTGTATGACCCTTTGAGTCCTGAATGCTTGCGCAAGCTCAAAGCGGTAGAAATTTTATGCTGTGTCTGGATACAGCAATATGGGTGGTGCAAAGGCAAAGTTTATTGGCCAGAAGCCGATGATTTAACGCCCCACAAGCAGTTAATTACTTCCCCTTACGATATCGAGGCTCGCAATCGGACAAAAAGAGATATAGTCATTTTAAATAAGTATGAAACTATTTAAAAATGAGGTAAAATGAATAAAAATAGTGAAGTCGCTAGGAAAATGTCTTACAGTATTGATTTGAGAAAAAGAGTAGTGGATTATGTAGAAAATGGCGGTCGTATTGCTCAAGCGGCCGGACTTTTTCAGGTAGGAATGGCAAGGATATATCGGTGGCTGGGTCGGACCGACCTTAGAGCCACACAGGTAAAAAGGCGTAAGAGAAAACTAGATTGGCAAGCCTTAGAAAAGGATGTAAAAGAGAATCCAGATGCCAGATTAATCGACAGAGCCAAGAAGTTTGGAGTAAGACTAAGTGCCATATCTTATGCTTTTAAAGAAATGAAAATTACTCAAAAAAAAAGAACGGGGTTACCAGGAGAGAAACCGAGAAGCAAGAATGAAATACTACAGATATCTGAGAGAATTGATTAAAGTATCGGGAAGTCAAAGTCGGGTTTTTATTGATGAGTCAGGATTTGAAGAGTTTCAAGATTGTGCATTTGGCTGGTCAAAAAGAGGCAAAAAAATCTGGGGCGAAAAGTCAGGAAAACGGGGGAAAAGAGAAAATCTAGTAGCGGTTCGACTGAA
>NZ_JAUBQR010000283.1:0-7087 GCF_036701385.1 Microcoleus sp. Pol12B4
AGCGAAACGATCAAAAAAGTTGTCTCCGAGGCATTCTTCAAGTGGCGCTGCGGCACTTGAAACAGATTGGCTCGTATGTGTAGTTCTCCGATGACCAGTTTTTGGTCTAACTCGATACAATATTCCTACAAGCTGCAGGCAAAACGACTGCTGTTGATTAACCGCATAGCATCTGCTTAATTCTACCTCTCCCAGCACTAATTACCAACTGAGGTACTCTTCGTGCGTCAGCCTTGGTAAAAATACGCAATAAATACGCAATAAATACGAAAAATGTTACCAATAAAGCATCCTCGCTTAATAACATTCAATAGTGGCGACAGCTTTTTAGGATATTAACCACATTAGACATGGGTTCTCCTACAGGGATCTACCTAAAGGAAGATTCTAACCGATACTTAATTTTAATTAACTTCCACCTGCTGAGAGATACTTGATTAGTCTACTTTAGACTTCAATGTTTTTAAGTAGTAATCATCACAATTTAAGCAAGTAAAAAAAATCAATTTTTACTTGAGATTTACCGGATATTAACCTAGGAGGTTTCGATGACAATTGCAATCAGAGACGACCTGACTTACATTTTGCTCAAAAAGATTGGCAGCGGCAACGGCAGGGGAGAGTCGGAAATTAGGAACGCAGCCGAAGAATATGTCGGTCACCAGGTGGCGGAAGCGGAATTGCTCGGTCATTTGGACTACCTCAACCAAAGGGAATTTATCAAAGCTCAGTTTAGTGGCGAGCCTTATGGAGGAACTGAGTTATTGCCGCCTTTAGTCGCATTTCAAGAAGCTGACTTAACAGAAAAAGGTCGCAAACTGTTACACAAAATGGAGACGAATCCTCCGACCTCCCTCCACCAGGAAGGATCGGCAGTTCCTATCGCTTCAAAGGATATGCCGTTTTTGGAAAAAGTGATGGTAAAAGGTCACTTGGAGGATATTTTTGATGCCCGCGACATTACCGAAGTAGTGTACCGGATCATGCGCGATGTGATGACAAAAGAAGCCATCGAGCACGTGGAATCTGAATTGCACAAAGAAGTTTTGCCTACGGATGACAAAACCCTGCAACAAGAAATAGCAGACCTCTGGAAAGATACGAATCCGCTGGTGGGATTGCTCAGCCGGGTGCGTCAACCTTTGACCGGCGCGCCTGCACCTTTGGGGATCGATGGCAATTTGTTTGCACGGAGGGTTGAACTAGAAGGCGCCCTTCCTTCAGGAGTAAAACCGGAAACTGCGATCGCGGCTGTATTTTCGGCAACGAAGGATGAGCTGTCCGAGGAGCGAATTCAGGAAATAGCTGGCTTTTTGCCGGACAGAATTCGGGAAATTTGGGAGTCGGCTTAATGAGACCTTTTAAGGTATAAATACTTACCAGCCGGGTTGACCAAGCTGGTTTCTCTATACCTTTTGTCTTGTAACTCTAGAATTGCTTTGTAGTGAGGACGAAAGTCCCGATTAAACTAGATCGGACTTTCGTCCTCACTAATTTTCCGATCGCTCTTTTCTTGCCTTGTAAGTGCTGTGAAAAACCCGCTCGATCACCGAAATTTGTCGAAAAAGCCGAAATATTCCCAGAAACCGAGCTTCTCGCTCTTGGGTAGGGTCAAGCACCTAGACGCCGCGAAAGTGTTGTAATGTATAATACAGGGCAAGTTAAGACTGTGGCTTGCAAAAATGCTGTCAACAGCCCGGGAGATCAAAAGGCATGGCCCGCACAAAACTTATACAAATGTCACGATCGACTTTAGAACAAGAGGTTTTACTCAATCGAATTACCAATCGCATTCGCAACTCTTTAGAACTGCAAGAGATTTTGACGACAACTGCCCGAGAAATCCGCAGCTTTTTAGAAAGCGATCGAGTAAAAGTTTATCGCTTTGAGGCCGACGGTAGCGGTGAGGTCATTGCTGAGTCGATCCACGGCGACAAGTTGCCATCTATGCTGGGTTTGCGCTTTCCAGCAGGCGACATTCCCCATAGTGCTCGGGAATTGTTTCTCAAAGCGCGCCAGCGAGTGATTGTAGATGTGGAATTGCAGCATCAAACAATTAATCGGTTAGATTGTCCCGAAACCGGCAAAACTTTAGCAGTTGAAGATATTAGCTATCGTCCTGTAGACCCCTGTCACGCTGAATATCTTAAAGCTATGGGGGCACGTTCTTCTCTGACGGTGCCGATTGTGCATCAAAATCATCTTTGGGGGCTGTTGGTGTCTCACCATAGCCAACCGAAACGGTTTAGCGATCGAGAGTTGAAAATGGTGCAGTTGCTTGTGGATCAACTTTCAATTGCGATCGCCCAATCTTTTCTGCTGAGTCAAGCTAGACAGCAAGCGCGGGACGAAGCCGTTATCAACCAAATTACCAGTTTGCTGCATTCTCCTCTGGAACTCAACGAAATTCGGAAAGCAGTTCTTGAACAAACTGTCAAGCATTTGCATGGTTCGGGAGGGCGACTCTACCTTGCAGCCGAGTTTGGCGATCGACCGGCTTTGCTTTATACCTGTGGCCAGCAGCCCGCGGACATCGACCTTGAACTCAGCCCGTTTTGGCAGCAGATCATGGGGTTTGACAACCAAGGCGATCGAACACAAACTGCTAATCATACAAGCCCATTAGATATTTTTGAGAATCTATATTCCCAGCATTACAGTTCAATTGACAGCAATGTTTCCAGTTTTATCGTACCGCATTTGTATGCAATTGCAGATATTTCTAAAGAACCTCAACTCAAATCTGTATCTGCCAATTTAGTCGCAGCTTCCATTCGTTCATTTTTGGCAGTACCGCTGCAATACCGCCAACAGTGCATCGGCTGTCTCACCGTTTTTCGCAGCCCTATAGAAACAGAAATTTTGTGGGCGGGGCGTTGCAGTTCGGACGCCCGGCACGATCGTCCCCGACAATCCTTTGCAGCTTGGAAAGAAATCAAAACAGGCGAAGCTAAAAAGTGGACTAGCGAGGAACAGAAGCTAGCACAATCTTTAGGAACTCACCTGTACATGGCTGCAATGCAGAGACGGGTCGAGGCGATGATCCGACATCAAGCTTCTCACGATCCCTTAACAGGTTTACCTAATAGATTACTGTTTAATGAAAGGCTGTCTTTAGCTTTAGCTAGTGCTCACCAAAATGCAGAAATGCTGGCGGTTATCTTTCTAGATTTGGATAGATTTAAAAATGTTAACGATACCCTAGGTCACCCAGTGGGTGATTTGTTGCTGCAAAGTGTATCTCGGCGTTTGACTAACTGTTTGCGGGTGGGGGATTCGATGGCTCGTTGGGGCGGAGATGAATTTACTGTGCTGCTATACAATATCAACAGCCCTGACGAAGCAACTAAAATTTGCCAGCTAATTATCCAGAGTTTAAGCAGTCCTTTTGATTTTGAGGGTCTAGAACTTTATATTAAGGCTAGCTTGGGAATTGCTTTGGCTCCTTATGACGGAGAAGATGCAGAAACTTTGCTGAAAAATGCTGATGCTGCAATGTACAAAGCTAAACAGAAAGGTCGCAATAATTATCAGTTTTACACGCGGGCGATCGGCAGTAAAGTCTCCGAGGATCTTAACTTAGAAAATCATCTTTACAAAGCTCTAAAAAAATCAGAGTTTGTCCTGCACTATCAACCGCAAATAAGTTTAAAGACTGGTAAAATAGTCGGCATGGAAGCTCTGATTCGCTGGGAACATCCCGAACGCGGTTTGATTTCTCCCGATCGATTTATTCCCTTAGCTGAGGAAACAGGATTAATCTGCCAAATTGACGAATGGGTGATGCGGACTGCTTGCTTGCAAAATCGAGCGTGGCAGTTACTGGGATTGCCGCCGATGCGGATAGCGGTAAATTTATCAGCCCGCCAGTTTCTGCAACCTCACACAGTACAAACCATCGCTGAAATTTTATCAGAAACAAAGTTAAATCCCGAGTATTTAGAAATAGAAATTACCGAGAGCATTGCCATGACAGATGTGAGCTTTACGGTGTCGGTATTGCAGCAGTTGCAGGACATGGGAATTCACATTGCTTTGGACGATTTTGGCACCGGTTATTCTTCGCTGTGGTCTCTGAAAAACTTTCCCCTCAACAATTTAAAAATAGACAAGTCTTTCGTTGCCGACTTGGTGACTGGCAGCAGCGGTGCTACTATTGTGAAACTGGCGATCGCCTTGGGACAGGGCCTGAATTTACAGGTGATTGCTGAGGGAGTGGAAACAGCAGAACAGTTGGCATTTTTGCACTCGCATCAGTGCGATATGGGTCAGGGTTACTTTTTTAGCAAACCAATACCGGCGACCGCTATAACCCAATTGTGTCTAGAAAATCAATCTGGGAACAAACAAAAGCTTCTCTTTTGAGCGATATCTGTAGGAACAAAGGCTTTCGCCGTTTCCGGCGCGGAGAGTAGGACACGGCGCCATGCCCATAGGTGTCAACTTAAACCTGAAAGCCTTGGTATCTCTCGTTCATAGCCAAGTCTAGATCCCCCTAAATCCCCCTTAAGAAGGGGGACTTTGATAAGACTCTTGTCCCCCCCTTCTTAAGGGGGGCTAGGGGGGATCTAGGGTTAATAGTCAAACAGCAGTCTGTGACAGGGTTTGAGCTTAAGTTGACACGACGAAAGGCAGTGCCGTTTTCCTACATAATGATTATTTTGGGGTAGGGAAACGGCGAAAGTCTTTGTCCTCCGTTGCCTTACTGCCAAACAAACACTTTCGCTTCGTATTCCGGCAAGTCAATCATAATATTGTCATCGCCGGATTCAATATCATAATCCCCCGTCCATTCGTGCCAAGTTCCGTTGGCCGGGAAGTGAGGAACGCTGTAACCCGCCAGATAATTTTCCGACATATTCGCCACTACTACAACTCTCGAACCTTCATCGTTCCAGCGAGTGTAAGCAAAAACTTTCGAGTCGGGGTCTTCGTGAAAAAAGTCGATGTTTTCTGTGTAAAGTGCTTGGTTATTTTTACGCAGGTGAATTAAGCCTTTGTAGTATTCCCACAAACCTTTATTCAGGTCATTTCCTAGCAGCGTCCAGTCAATTTTAGATTGCTCAATTGTTTTGGCTTTGTATTCGCCAAATTCTTCGCCCATCCAAATCAGCGGCACCCCAACTGCTGTCATTAACAGCACGGTTCCCAACTTCGCCCGCTTGAAGGCGGCTTCATCCAAAATCCCGCGCTCGCCCAATTCGGCAAAAATGCGATCGTGGTCGTGATTGCTCAAATAATTGACTACATTCGTAGCACCCAAGAAACCTTGCCGCTTGCAGTCGATTACCTCTTTGAGCCGTTCTAAATCAAAATTGTCGCCGCACAGTTGTGGAATTATGGAGTGATAGAAACTGTCGTGCCAGCAGCCGTCCATAGGCCCGTCTAGATTCGTGATGCTGGGATTTTCGGGAATGTATTCGGCAACTGTATAAAACGGTTTGGGACCGGCGACATTTTTAGCTTCTTGAACAACCCAGTGCATGAAATCGTAGTTGGCAATTTGTCGCGCCGCGTCGAAGCGAATGCCGTCGAGATGATATTCTTGAATCCAGAAGCGGACTGTATCGCCAGCAAATCGGCGCGCCGGATAAGTTCCTAAGTTTTCGTCGTAGAATTCGTAGTTAAATTCCGGGCCCCAATTGTTGTCGGGATCGCGGGGTTCGTGGTGGTACCAATAATCGTGATCGATTTGAGTGAGGGGGCTCGATGCTTCCGAGTGGTTGTAAATCCCGTCGATGATGACGCGAATCCCGCGCCCGTGACACTCATCTATCAGGTTTTTGAGTTCTTCTGTGGTTCCGTAGCTGGACTCGGCAGCGAAGAAGTAGCGGGGGTTGTAGCCCCAACTGTAGTCACCGGGGTATTCTTTGAGGGGCATGAGTTCGATCGCGTTGACGCCGAGTTCGACTAGGTAATCGAGTTTTTCGACGACGTGCTTATACTTGCCGCGGGCGAAGGGATCATCTTCACCGCCGGAAAAGTCAGCAACGTGCATTTCGTAAATCACTAATTCCCGATCGGCCGGTAGCGGTTTATCGTCGTGTTTCCAGACGTAGGTATCGACAATGCGATCGCCATCTTTGATCCGAACAATGCCGTTTTGAGTAGGATCGTCGATATCAGTCGCGTAGGGATCGACCACATCTACCCACTGATCTGCTTCCAGAAACCAGCTTTTCGACTGAACGCGAAATTTGTATTGATAAACGCCATCCTCCAACTCAACTCGCGTGCGGAAATAACCCTCTTCGTCCTTTTCCATCGGAATATCTTCCCAATTAGAAAAAGATCCAATCAAGGTAGCTTCTTTGTTGTAGGGAGCAAATAACTTGAATTCAATTGGAGCGGCCATAATACCTCTTTCTAAAGCATTTTAGTAGCAGTTGATACTTTTAATTTCGCTAATTTAAGCGAACTCAGCATCGCTCTGCGGATATAATTTATTTAAGGCTTAACTATTCCTAAAAGTATCGTAATATGGCTTCTGCCTGCGCCTTTTATGAAGTGAGATCGCGCAATATTGGCAGTGGGAGCGAAATTTATCTAACTGGGGATCGCTCAACAATAAGTATTAATAATATGATACTTTTTTAGCATCTATCTTATGGTATATTTACTTTTTTTAAAAGTGGAAAAAAATATATGTACTAGGATAGATGCGGATTTAAAATTTATTACTGTTTTAACAACAAATAATTGCTTAGCTGGTGCACACTGCCTTCCCTAATTTTTTGGTAATAATTAGTCAGTCGGTGTGCACTGCACACCCTAAATCAGTGGCCGTAAGGTGCGCACAGCGCACCCTACTTTTAACTTGATTTTGCCTGATGATAAGGCTTCATCCAACCAAGCCAGAACGCAGGGCGAGAACGGCAGCCTGAGTGCGGTCATCAGCGCACAACTTGTTCAAAATATTGCGGACGTGAGTCTTGACTGTACCGACAGTAATGTAAAGCTTTTCGGCGATTGCAGCATTGCTGTAACCCTGCACGATCAGTTCCAAAACCTCTAATTCCCGCTCGGTTAAAGGGTAAGTCTCAATGATGTGACTAAACTCGGGTTCGGCAGCCTTAATTGTGACTCT
>NZ_JAUBQR010000284.1:0-7031 GCF_036701385.1 Microcoleus sp. Pol12B4
CCGCCGTTAAAAGCATCGCCAGCAGCCACAGTGTCGATCGCCTCCACAGCAAAAGCCGGTACAAAAAACGTTTCATCCGCAGTAACAGCAACAGCCCCCCGATCGCCCAATTTGACAATAACATTCTTGACCCCTCGCTCCTGCAAGTGTTTGGCAGCTACAATCGCTGTTTCGGTGTCATTCACCCGAAAACCGACTAGCTGACTGGCTTCCACTTCATTCGGCGTGATAATGTCAATTAGCGGATAAAGTTCGATCGGCAAATCCGTCCTAGCCGGTGCTGGATCGAGAATAACTCGCACCCCCGCTTGACAAGCAGCTTCCGCAGCTTTTTGGACAACTTCCAGGGGAATTTCTAACTGTAATAGCAAGGATGTAGCTGCTGTTAACAGTTTTTTGAGACGTTCTATATCTGCTTTACCGACATTGTTATTCGCGCCCGGAATCACAATAATATTATTTTGACCTGTCTCGTCTACCGCGATAATTGCCACTCCTGAATGAGTGCTTTGGTCTATTAATACATTGTCTGTACTTAAACCATAAGATTGTAAATTAGTCAATAATTCTTCAGCAAATTTATCGTTGCCGACGCGACCGATGATGTGGGTGGAAGTGCCGAGACGAGCGGCGGCGACGGCTTGATTTGCTCCTTTGCCGCCGCCGGCTGTGAAAAAATTGCTACCGATGATAGTTTCCCCTGGCTGCGGTAACCGGGGAGTTTTTGCTGCTAGGTCGATGTTGATACTGCCGAATACGATGATGGTCATAATTTAAATTGGGAATTGGGCGGAGCGAAGCGGAGGGATGGGGCATGGGGCATGGGGCAGGGGGCATTATAGAATTGCGAATTGGTAATGGGTAGCAACTCGCAAATAACCCATAACGAATAGACATCTCCCATAATTATCGTGGAACAGGCAGGATGCCTGTTCAAAATCTGCTTTTTAGGAGAAGTCTAATAACAAAAAATAACAACAGTCAACAGCCAACAGCCAACAGCAAACAACCAACGGCCATCAAACGTGCTAGAACAGTTATGGTCTCCACCGGTCAATTCAATGGCTGCAATTACTCTCGATCGCAATCCCTGTGTCCTGCTAGTTGAAACAGACGAAGTTCTCGCCGGACACTTGAGTCTCGACTTAAAATCCTCCGGCTACGAACCGGTAGTGGCTTCTAATACCGCCACAGGCCAACATTTAGCTCATGAATTGCAGCCAGCTTTGATTGTAATCGATCGCATACTTGGCGCTGAGTCGGGGCTGTCACTGTGTTCTCACCTCAGAAGTATTGGCAATCGGGTGCCGGTGCTGCTACTGGTCGGTCGTGATACAGTTGACGATCGCGTAGCTTGTCTGGAAGCTGGGGCGGATGATTATTTTCTGAAACCTTACCGCACTGAGGAGTTTTTGCAGTTGGTGCGCTTGTATTTGCAGCCGGATAACACCAGCAATGAACAATTGAGGTTTGGCGATTTAGTTTTGGATTTAGCCTCTAGGCGGGCTCTACGCAATGGACGGGCGATCGACCTGACGATGAAGGAATTTGAGCTGCTAAAGTATTTAATGGAACACCCCCGCGAGGTTTTGACTCGGGAACAAATTCTGGAAAATGTTTGGGGTTACGACTTTTTGGGCGAGTCGAATGTAATTGAGGTTTACATCCGCTATCTGCGACTCAAGATTGAAGATGAGGGCGAAAAGCGCTTGATTCAGACGGTGCGCGGTGTTGGCTATGTGATGCGGGAAGCTTGAAGCAGTCAGTTGACTGTTGACTGTTGACTGTTGACTGTTGGCTAGTTCTAATGTCCAATCTAAAATCTAAAATCTAAAATCTAAAATCTAAAATCTAAAATCAATATGAATTATTTAACTAATTTGCTCGGTATTGGAGTAAGTATATTTTTGCTGGGATGTTCGCCGACTTTACCTGTCGCGAATGCTGGTGCTACTGGTATTTTGGCGGCTGAGTCTCCGACGGCGAAAACATCGGGTCAAGTGCTGCCTGTTTCTGCTAGAGCTCGGATAGCCGATCGCCCAATCGAACTCGAAGTGGCGAAAACAGTGGAACAGCAGGCTATGGGTTTAATGTACAGAACTTCTTTGCCGGATGACAGAGGAATGCTGTTTGAGTTTAAACCGGCGCGGGGGGTCAATTTTTGGATGAAAAATTGCAAGATTTCTCTGGATATGATTTTTATCCGGGATGGGGTGGTTGAGGCGATCGAAGTTTCTGCACCTCCTTGTACTGCAGATCCTTGTCCTACCTACGGGCCCAATACTGCTGTCGATCGAGTTATTGAACTCCGGGGCGGGCGAGCTGCTGAACTCGGTGTCAAAACGGGCGATCGTATTGAAATCGAGTTTTTCCAGTAAAATTTCGGACTGTTTCCGTAAAATCTGCAGACAGACACAATCCCCCGGTTTCCATCGCCCCCAGAGCCCCCTGCCTTCGGACTACGCAAGAAAATTTAGAAACTTTACAAAAATTGATAAAATCTATTAGAATATTAATGTAACATTCAGTACAAACACCCAAAGATTTGCTACGATGTCGATCTCAGTCAGTCAGGACTTGAGCTTGTTTCCGGAAGCTGTAGATTGTTGGTCGCAGGTATGAGACGAGTCAGCGACTCGTTACCAATCCTGAGAGACGATACTCAGCCTCAAGGTGTAGCAACACGAAAAGAAATTCTCTGGAAGTTCTGGCGATCGAGCTAAATCTACTAAACCTATCTAAAGTAATATGCTACGAGCCAAGTTAATTGGCGGTAATTGGCAAACTTAACTTCTGGTAGCAGTTTCGGGTTTGATCGAAATATCTAACTAATTTTGCCGAAGTAGATTTGCGGATTCTGCATTTCGGCAGATGAAGTTAAACTCTGAACCTGGTTTAGTAGTTTTAGGTAGCAGAATTTATTCTGATTCGCACTGCAAAGATGCCGAGGTATTCAGTTTAGGTTCGATCGCGATTACCAGTCGATCGGGCCGACATCAGCAAAATTGCAAAACCTTTCACTTTTTGGGAAAGGTTAGCTTTACAGTAGCACTCAGCATTACGTTTGGCAGTTCAACCGCTAATAGCGTTTTAAAAGCTATCGACGGTAACAAGACAAATTTAAAACTGGCTTATTACTCATCAAAAACATCAGGTTCACATCAGAAAATGGTGTCCTATACTTAGAGGTGAAATCACATGGCACCCGCTAAATACACTCGATTAATTCGATTTTTACAAGAAGATTTGGCAATTTCGCCCGCATCAATTGCTGTCGCCGAACGTGTCGGCGATAACAAACAGCGGCAGCGCGATCAAGACCCGAATTCCTTGCCGATGGTTCTGTGGCAATACGGTTTAGTCACTCTCGAACAGTTGGATAAAATCTTTGATTGGTTATCCGAAGCATATTAAAAGGATTTTAGATTTTTGATCCTCTCTAAAATCTAAAATCCTTTAACAACTGAGATTAGGATTCAGCCAAGAATTTGGCAGCAGCGGCAACGCCGGCACCCGGAGTGTAGCCTTCATGACCCAATTCTCGCAGCACCACTTCTAAAGAGGAAATTGCTGCTAGAATATCGCGCTCGCACACAAAGCCCAAATGACCGATTCGGAAGATTTTACCTTTCAAATGGTCTTGTCCGTCGGCGAGAGCAATGTCAAATCTCTTTCTCATCAAAGTCCGCACTTTTTGAGCATCTACGGATGCTGGGGGCATAACCGAAGTAATCGCAGGGCTGGCGGCATCGTCAGCAGCAAACAACGGCAAACCTAAAGCTTTGACAGCAGCGCGAGTAGTTTTCATTAAGCGTTGGTGTCGCGCGAAAACATTTTCCAACCCTTCTGTTTTCATCATCTGCAGCGATGCTTGCAGGGCAAAAAACATATTGACAGGGGGAGTAAAAGGAGTGGTATTTTTGGCAGCGTCTTTGCTATATTTACCCAAATCCAAATAATAGCGGGGCAGTTTCGCAGTTTTGTAAGCTTCCCAAGCTTTGGGGCTGACGGCCACAAAACCCAAACCGGGAGGAATCATGTAAGCTTTCTGAGAACCCGAAGCAATGACATCGATGCCCCAAGCGTCCATCGGAATATTGACAGCGCCTAAGCTAGTGACAGCATCGACCATAATTAAAGCTTCACCGTGGGCTTTAACGTGGCGGTTGATGGTTTCGAGGTCGTTGAGGACCCCGGTAGAGGTTTCCGAGTGGGTGATGATGACAGCTTTGATTTGCTTCTCTGTATCTGATTCGAGTTTTTCGCGGAAGTGTTCGGGGTCTAAAGGTTGGCCCCACTCGGCTTTAATAATTTCGGCGTTTAAACCGTAAGCTTCGGCAACTTCAGCCCAGCGTTCACCAAATTTGCCGTTAGTACCGACTAAAACTCGATCGCCCGCACTCAAGAAATTAATTATCCCAGCTTCCATCGCGCCGGTACCAGAAACGGTTAAACTCAGCACGTCACTTTTAGTTTGGTGCAGCCACTTCAAATTTTCGGTACATTCTGCAAAAATCCCGTCAAATTCCTTGCTGCGGTGGCCCATCGGGTGTTTTGCCATCGCTAACAAGGCCGCTTCAGGTACCGGCGTCGGGCCGGGAATCATCAGCATTAATTTGTTGTCCATGATATTGTCCTAAGTTTTTCTGTGGGAGTTATATAGAATAAATCAAATACGATACGTCACGTCGCTACTCTAACTTTTTTAACTTTTAACTCCCTTGTGGTTAATTTCATTTAGAGACCAGCGGTGTTCTACCGCTAAGTTCGATCGCTCGCAGCTTTGTTCTAATTGCTTTTGAATGGCAAGGGCTTTACGCAGTGTAATAATAAGTTGGTGCACTTGTTGCTGCTGCGGCGATTGTGGACTGACAGCAAACATCGTTTTGCGTTCTAACAATTGAAGTAGCAATTCATAATGAATATACGAAGGAAGGGGGATTGGCTCCATGAAAGCTAATATACCTCAGCGAACCGACACCCCATTGCAATTGCATGAGGCATCACAGGTGAACATTAGATGCCCGATTTTTTATTTGTGTTCTAACCGTACAATAACCCCTGCTTTGCCGATCGAATATTCGGGGCTGGGTGCGTTGCACACGCTAAATCTTGCGATCGACAGGCTTACAGAATAGATTTAATTGCTTTCTGGCAAAATATTTCTATGCAATATAGCTTTCAGTGCTATTTTTTTTTTACAGTAGCGCTTGAGTCGATGCAGGCTAGAAATTCTCATTATTTACCTACTTAATCATTTTTTATCAGAATTAAGGGTGGTTTGTCAAGCGGTCTCGCCTTTCACAGGCTGGGAGGGCGATCGGCAAGGGAGGCTAAAGCGGCGCCTGGATCGGGCTGCTTGACCAGAGATTCGCCGATGAGAACGGCTTGGGCTCCGGCGGTGGCAACTTTAGCTAGGTCGTCGGGAGTGTGGATTCCTGACTCGCTGACGATGAGGATGCCTTTTTCTTGGATTTCGGTTTGTCGATCGGCTAATAGTTGACCGGTTGTTTCTAGGCTGACGGAAAAGTCTTCTAGGTTGCGGTTGTTGATGCCGATCAGGTTGACGCCTTGTAGGGTTAATACTCGATCGAGTTCTTCGAGAGTGTGAACTTCTATTAAAGCTGTCATGCCCAAAGTCTTGACAATTTTTACAAAGTATTGTAAGTCTTTGTCAGATAGAATAGCTGCGATTAACAATACAGCATCGGCGCCGTGAATCCGGGCGAGATAAATTTGGTAGGGATAGATAATAAACTCTTTGCAAAGTAAGGGTAAATCGACGGCGGCACGGATTTTAGCGAGGTTGTCGAAACTACCTTGAAAGAACTTTTCATCGGTGAGTACGGAAATGCAGCTAGCGCCGTTTTGTTGGTAAGCTAGGGCGATCGCCACTGGGTCGAAATCTTCGCGAATTACGCCTTTGCTGGGAGAAGCTTTTTTAACTTCGGCGATGATAGCGGGTGTGGTTTTGCCGTTTTTAAGGGCGGCAAGAAAGTCGCGGATGGGCGGTGCAAACGGGAGTTTTTTGTGAAGATCGGCTAAGGGGGTGCGATCGCGCTTTTGGGCTACTTCTACTTCTTTTTGCCAGACGATTTCTTCAAGGATGTGCTGGGGTTCGGCGTCGGGTACGGCGATTTGGTAGCTGAGGTAGAGTACGGAGACGGATGTGCTGGGGGGACGACGGCGGATTTGAAGCATGATAGAAGGATAAAGGGCGATCGTAACAAGTTTCAACGTATTATATAATGGTTTACGATTAATCAAACAGAAACAAACCCGGATTTACATGAAAAAAATTTCCCAAAGCCTCAGCTTGTTTTTTGCTAATTTCTAGCTGACCGTTAACGATTTTAGTTACCGTCTCAACTGTGCCCATAATTTCTACTAAATCTGCTAGTTCTAAACTTCTAGCATCCATCAAATGAAGAAGTCTTGAGTGGGGAGTTGAAGCATTCAGTTGATAGTGATTTTCTTCATAATCCTCAATTAGTTTGACTAAAAGTTCTAACAGAGTATCTTCTTCGGGAGTTAGATTTTCCTGAGAGAGCAAGTTTTCAACTATTTCTAAAAAAGTCTCGTTTTCATCTTCATTTTTGATGATTCGAGGTTGATATTGAGATAGCAGGCTGCTGTACCTGTCGGAGTCAAAAGTAAGGGTCATTTTTCCAGTTGTCTTTGTCATATTCTGCATGAGTCAAAATGTACTTGATATAAACAATCTGCTTTTGATAGTTAAGACTTACGATTAAGCGATATTTATTTCCTTTGATATTGAAAACTGTAAAGTTTCCAACTGCTTCAGCTTGAGGATAAATAGTTTGAACTTCAATAAGTTTAGTCCAGTTGGCTTGACTAGCAATCTTGTACCAATCATCGAGGGCTTCGCAGGAATCAGAATGATTTTGGCAGTAGTCTCTTAATTTTTTGCGACTGATAACGTGCATTTAGCGATCGTTCAGATGTTTTGCAGATACCTAATTCTATCAAATTTAAGTGCGAACGGCTAAAACCCCAATTTTACTAAAAGG
>NZ_JAUBQR010000285.1:0-7024 GCF_036701385.1 Microcoleus sp. Pol12B4
TCACAAACCTGAGAAGTTATGGTTAAAACTTAAATATATTTTCAGTTTTATCAAAACAACACATTATCAATAATTAGGAAAGGCGATAGAGTTTGCATTCCGTCAACTTTCTCAGCAAAATATTTGGAACTGGTTTATATACTGCTGTTATTGTACTTCATCTATCTGAGAAAGGCTATACGGGAATCGAAAGTGTCTAAGTGTCTGTGCAGACTTTTTAGCGGACACAGAGAAATTCAGTCTAGCCAAGTGTGCAAATCCCATAAGAGAAAAACGCGAAAAGCCAAACTGTGATGTTTGGAAGCCCACGCCATAACTGTAATCAGTTTGGCGTTGGGAGGATGTTACTGCTTTTCCTTAGTCGATCGAGATTGACTGAGGCCCCGTGCTTTTACCGTTGGTGGGTTCGGCTGGGGGAGTAGTGTAGGAAGTTGAACCAGCCTGCTCGTCGATCCAGCTTTTAACGGGATCTTCGTGAAGGTTGAGTCGAAGCAGGCCAGATAAAAATCCGCCCGCGAAGGCGATCGGCTGTTCGATCAATTCTTTCGCCATTGGGATGAGTTCGTCGAGGAACATTCAAGAGTCTCCTTGTGCTGTAGGGGTTCTACCTTAACTGTATCGTTTGTACTGCGATGCTGGCAGCGGGCTACAAAAAACCTTGTTCCCAGCGCTGAAGATGGGCGATCGGGCAATTTTTCGGCTAATGACTTACAATGCTAATCAAATTGCTGCAAAAATTTTATGTGCCGTTTGCTTGGCTACCTCGGGGAGCCGATTTTACTCGATGCTATTCTGTACAAGCCGGAACATTCCCTAATTGTGCAGAGTTACGATCCCCGCGAAATGACTTCTGGCCTACTCAATGCTGACGGTTTTGGTATTGGTTGGTATCACCCGCACCTAGATACTGACCCGTTTACCTATAAAAATGTACAGCCAATTTGGAGCGACGTTAACCTTCCGAGTATCAGTCGATACGTCGAATCTGGATGCGCGATCGGATACGTTCGCAGTGCAACTTTAGGACAATCTGTAGATTTGAGCAACTGTCAGCCGTTTCAGAACGATCGCCTGCTGTTCGTACACAACGGCTTCGTGAAGAATTTTCGTCAAACTCTTTACAGACCAATTCGCGATCGACTTAGCGATACCATTTATCAATCAATTAACGGCACTACAGATTCAGAGCATATCTTCGGTTTGTTTGTCAATGAATTGACAGCCGCCAATATGACTCTAGAAGCTGCTTTGCAAAACACGCTGAAAACTGTGGCAGAGCTAGCAAACTTTCACCAAGTAGAATTTTCAGCTAATATCATTATCAGTGACGGACACCAGCTTGTTGCCTCTCGCTTTGCTTCCCAAAAAACCCCTCCTTCCCTCTATTGGCTGCGGGACGATTTAAATTTCCCGGATTCTGTCATCATTGCTTCTGAAGCTTTATTTGCAGGCAATTGGCACGAGTGCCCAGTCCAGAGCATTATCAGTACCGGAGTAGAGCGTGATATCGAAATCTATCCAATCTTGTAGAGAGGCAATTTATCGCGATTTGCAGCAGTGTCGCCGCGGCACTTTCAAGCTATTTACAGACATCGACTACGATACTTTTTGCCGCCAAGCTCATCCTGATTTCAGTCCAGTTGGCTGGCACTTAGGCCACATGGCTTATACTGAAGATTTGTGGCTGTTGCAACGATGTGCTGGCTTGGAACCTGTCTTGCCTCAGTATCACCAACTGTTTGCTGCTGATATTTTGCCGAAAAAACAACGGGTTTTTCTGCCGACATTACCTGAAGTTGAATTATATCTGGACGCGGTGAGAAAAAAGGTGTTAGATTATTTGGAAGTAGCGCCGATCGACGAGCAAGAACGTCTCTGGCGGTTTATTATTCAGCACGAAAGCCAGCACTGCGAAACTGTTGCTTTCGTGTTGCAAATGCAAAGGAAGAAGGAAGAAGGAAGTTCGGCAACGGATTGGTTAACGGATTTCCGGGACGTAACGGATAGAAGGAATAAGAAAGAGGGAAGAGTAATTGCCGATTACCAATTACCAATTACCGATTCCCCGGTGATTGAAATTCCGGGCGGGGAATTTTACATGGGAAGCGATGCTGCGGAGGCTTTGGATAACGAGCGATCGCGCCACCTGTGTTATTTAGAAGAATACTCGATCGATCGCTATCCCGTCACTTGCCGTCAATACCGAGATTTCATGGAATCCGGTGGCTATAAAAACCCTGATTGGTGGTCAGCGGACGGCTGGAAATGGCTGCAAGGCGAAGCCATCTCTCAACCGCTTTACTGGTCAGAAAATCCAGCTTTCAACAACCATCCAGTTTGCGGTGTCAGTTGGTACGAAGCCGAAGCTTACTGCAACTTTATCGGCAAGCGTTTGCCATCGGAAGCCGAATGGGAAAAAGCTGCCAGTTGGGATGCCACAAATTCAACATATCGCATCTATCCTTGGGGAGAAGAACCGCCAAACGGCAGCCTGTGCAATCACGGCAATAATATTGCCAATACCTCGCCAGTTGATGCCTTTCCCAAAGGAGCAAGCGCGATCGGCTGCTATGATATGTTGGGGAATGTTTGGGAGTGGACTGCTTCAACCTTTGACGCCTATCCGGGATTTGAAAGTTATCCTTACAGGGGATATTCTCAAGTTTATTTTGATGGAGAACACCGGGTTTTAAAAGGGGGTAGTTGGGCGACTTTTCCGCAGGCACTGCGCTCGACATTTCGGAATTGGTATTATCCGGGCGTGCGGCAAATTATTGCTGGTTTTCGCTGCGCTAAGTAGTTCGCTATGCCATTATAACTACTATCAAATTTGTTCATATTAAAGATTTGAGTCATCGGGCTTTTCAGATTAACAAATTCCTTAATACTTGTCTTAGAAAGCTTATTTGACGAACATCAAATAAAGGGCTGGAAAGTGAATTGGGTACAAAACTGGTTTGTGAAATGCCCAACTTTTTTCCATGTAACAAGCCCAAGTCAAACAAGTTTTGTTAATTATTTAATAATTTTTGTAGACAAACTTTAAGTTTTAATTGTGGATGCGATCGCCATCCGATGAGAAAATACAGAACCGAGATCGGTATGAAAAATCTGACTTGAGCGCGATATTTGGCAACGCGACTGCGTGCTATACCGATATGTGCATCTAAAAATTACTTTATGAAATCCCCAAGACTGTCCGACACGACAAACTCAGCCTCAACGAAAGAAAACCGACTGCACTTAGAGCGACTGGTGAGCGCTGCGGCACTGACACCCGCAGAAATCAATGCTGGCAGCGATGTAGTTAGCGGGTTGACTCAAACCCCCAAATCCCTGCCTCCCAAGTATTTCTACGACGATCGCGGCTCAAACCTGTTCGAGCTGATTTGCCAGTTGCCGGAATACTATTTGACGCGCACTGAGACGGCTATTTTGCAGCGGTGCGCGGGGGCGATCGCCAATTTAACGGGCCCCTGCGAAATTGTGGAACTCGGCAGCGGCAGTTCCACCAAAACTCGGATTCTCCTCGATGCTTACAGTCAACTGGAATATCCCCTGCACTATTTGCCGATCGACATCAGTCCTACTATCCTAGAAAGCAGCGCTTGTCAACTGTTAGCAGATTATCCCTCGCTCCAGATTCACGGACTTGTCAGCACTTACGAATTAGCCTTAGCTAAAATTGCACCGTCGCCGTTGCCAACCCGAATGATTTGTTTTCTCGGCAGTACCCTCGGCAATCTCAACGCTCAAGAATGCGATTTGTTCTTCTCGCAAATTGTCGGTGCATTGCAGCCGGGAGAGTATTTTTTGCTGGGAATTGACTTGGACAAATCTAAGGATATTTTAGAGCCTGCCTACGATGACAGTCAAGGAGTAACGGCAGCATTTAACTTAAATATGCTGCGACATTTAAATCGAAAATATGAGGGAAATTTTGATTTAGGACAGTTCGAGCATTGGGCTTTTTACAATCAAGAGGAATGTCAAATTGAAATGCACTTAAAAAGTAAAAAAGCGCAAACAGTGCAGTTGCGTTCTCTTAATTTAACGGTTGAATTTGCAGCGGGAGAAACTATCCGCAGCGAAATATCTCGCAAGTTTAATCTCCATACTGTAAAGGCAGAACTTTCGCAGCGTGGTTTAATTCCTGTGCAAGTTTGGACAGATCCGAATCAGTGGTTTGGCTTGATGCTTTGTCAGATGTCAGAAGTTAATAAATGAGTTCTTCAGATATTAACCACACTCAGGACACGGCACGGCGCCGTGTCCTCAATTTCTGTGTTGTCGATTGTTCTGAATTCAGCTTATTCTGTTAGCAATTACCAATTAACAATTAACAAATCGGCCGCTGTCCGGGTTTGACGGCGTGAATGTACTCGCTGCCCGAAGTCGGCCATCCCCGCTTATAATAAGCTTCCTCCGGCTTCCCCCAGCCCAACTGCAACAAAATTTCTAGAAAATCCAACTTTTCCCACTTCGAGAGACTGGCCCATTCTGTGCGCTGGGCTATAGCCTCTACATCAACCGGCTCGATTGATCGAAAATCCTTCCCGCTGTTAATGCTTAAATACAAATCCATCCCGGCAGTTACCTGCTGCCAGAATTCCAACATAGCAATCTTAGCTGCCTTCAACGTAATCAAATCAACCGGTAGAGCTATTAATTCGTCATCCACTGCCGGATAGCGTAGAGTATTGCCTTTAACCGCCATTTCCCGCCAGACAATCCCAGAAACTTGATGTTCCCGCTGGTATTCGTGTACGGCAGCCTTAAAATTTTGATAAGCAGTGAATTTCTGAACTCCCTCAGATTTGAGAAAGCGGTCAATCACGGGGTTGCCTGTAGCAGGAGTTTCAGTCAAGTTGAGGCGCCGCCCATGCAAGCAGGCTTGGCGCTCTTCTTCGAGGATTTTAATGAGTTCCGCCGTGCTGTAGACCTTGGACATCTTTATTGAGGCAAAATCAAGATATTGGCTGATATTCGGCTGGTTTTCTCGACTAATCTTCGGTAAAGATAGTTTTGCTGTTCTGGGCAATATTCAGTTTTGCCGTTATTCTAACTTTTCTTGCTGCTTAATTCTAGTTTGATAGTTTACAGGAGTCGAACCGCGAAATCCCGACAGCCTCTTAAAGAAAGCAGTTAACAGGGTATCGAATCACGAACTAGAGTGGGAACTGCATCGCAGACGTACCTGGCGGGATTTTTCGCCAAAAACAAAGCCCCCTCCTTGGAGGGGGCAAAACTGATTTAGAGGTTTGGGAGTTTTATTTGCTGGGTCGATCGAACAACCCGAAAAAAAAGCAGCATTCGCACCTGCCGTCAACTACCAAAACTCAAATTTTCAGTGTCAAAGCTTAGTAGCGTCGTGAAGAGCGATCGTTGTCGCCCCAGCCACCGCCGCCGCCCGATGATCGTTTGTTGTTGTTTTCGCGAGGTTTGGCTTTGTTGACTTTCAAGTCGCGGCCCATCCACTCAGCACCGTCTAGAGCTGCGATGGCTGCTGCTTCTTCTGCCTCGCTTGCCATTTCCACAAAAGCAAAACCCCGCATCCTGCCTGTTTCCCGGTCCACTGGCACTTGGACGCGGCTTACAGTACCGTACTCGGCAAATACTTCGTTGAGGTCGTCTGATGTTACCTCATATGAAAGATTACCCACGTAAATCGACATAAAATCTCCAGAATCATTAGGGTGCAGAGACTTAGATTCGGAGAGACGCTTGTAAATAAACACCAACAAACTACGCAACCGAATTTAATTCTTGGGAAACCACTATAACATGAAGCCAGCAGAATCAGCAATTGGCTGTCATAATTTTCAATTTTGGGGGAGATCGGGCAATCGCCAACCGAAAGTATTCGTGATAACTGACATCTTACACTCTGGGCGTCATGCGCTTGGTTTCTTGTTGCGCGATCGACCTGAGATCTGAGATTTTTCGTCGCTGTTACCAAGTTGATTGGGTCTGATTGAGAACAGTGCGTGATGTCAGTTATAACTGACATCACGCACTGTTCTCCCTGGGCAAGCATCCTCCCCCTTCCCCCAGAGATAAATGTTTTTAGCCCAGGATTAATCTTCCGAGTCAATCTCCCCTCTTCCATCTCCCGTCTCTCATCGCCTCCGATTTAGCACCAGAGAATAACGGTTCCCAAATAATCATCAAAAGAGTTATTAGCCATATCTACGCGCATTTTATACATATATAGCAATCCTCGCATCATTTGTGAATTTCTTACTCCCTCCCCGAACTCGCGGGGAGGGTTGGGGCGGGGTAAAAAAATTACGACTCCTGCAAGGATTGCTATTATATAATCATAATTATTTCTATAATATTTCCCTTTGATACATTTTTTTTTATGCTTTATGTGGTTTCTCTATTTTCTCTTTCTCTAAGATGATTCTAGGCTGTCATTTTTACACTAATTACATAAACTTTGTTTTCGATTATACCGTATTTAAATGCCTAAAAGCTTATGTCCTGGGAAAGATGCGATCGCACTTTTACCTCCCTAGCATTGTAAAAGTTGAAAGCCCACAGTCTACAAAGATTGTCTGGTACAGAGAAAAGCAAGTCTAGACAAACAAGCGTGAAGCAGTAACAGAGGATTGTAAATGGTTATAAACAGTTGGTTGACCCGGCCCTTGGCTGTCGTGACGGGTGCCTCTAACGGTATCGGCTACGAACTCGCCAAACAGTTCGCTCAAAACGGATTCGATCTCCTAGTCACCGCCACCGGAGCGAGCATCAAGGAAGCGGCTCAAGCCTTTGAGGGGCTCGGTGCCAAAGTCGAGACAGTGCAGGCAGACCTCGCTACCTACGACGGTGTTGAGACGCTGTACAACCAGATAAAAGCGACTAATCGGCCAGTGGATGCGATCGCAATTAATGCCGGTGTCGGCGTCGGGGGCGACTTTGCGCGCGAGACAGACTTGAAGGACGAACTAAATCTGATTAACCTCAACGTTGTCTCGTCTGTGCATTTGGCTAAACGGGTAGTTAAGGATATGGTCGATCG
>NZ_JAUBQR010000433.1:0-1551 GCF_036701385.1 Microcoleus sp. Pol12B4
AAAGTCCTACAATACTTAATCTCCGACCACGCCTCTTGGTTTGTTCTAACCGTTTTTGCTGTCCTCGTTTGTAATAACAGGGTAAGCTCATCTAATTTAGTATAAATTGTACTTGACAAAAAGACAAATATAAAAAATGTGGTATTTACGTATTAGCAATTCTATAATGAATGCCTTAAAAACTAAGTCATTAAGCGGTAAAACTCAATGGCTCAAGGATTCCTGCCCGCCCGGCCAAGGTCTAAACTACTGAAGAAGCCCTCACCTATCTCTATGCAAGAGTTACAAGGAAGCTTATCAAGTTATTTTGATGACGTACCCGACCCGAGAGTGAACCGAACCAAACGTCACTTACTGAAAGATATTCTTGTCATTGCTATATTATCTACAATAGCTGGAGGTGATGGATGGGAAGACATGGAAAATTATAGAATCAGTAAGCAGCAATGGTTGCAAAAATTTTTAGACTTACCAAATGGTATACCGAGCGATGATACCTTCCGACGAGTTTTTGAAAAGGTAGACCCGAAAGTTTTAGAACAGAAGTTGACTGAATGGGTTAAACAATTAATTGGGCCAGTTGTCCAACAAGTTATCCCGATTGATGGAAAAAGTCTCCGAGGTTCTTATGACCGAAAAACAGGGGAAAAGAATTTACATTTAGTGACGACGTGGGCGAGTGAAAATCGGTTGGTACTTGGACAAGTTAAAGTTGAAAACCATTCCAATGAAATCACAGCTATCCCAGCCCTATTGGAATTAATTGATGTCACCGGAGCGATTATTACGATGGATGCGATGGGTACTCAAACCGAGATTGTACGGCTGATTCGTCAAAAAAAAGCTGCTGCATGTAGTTACTCTGAAAAAGAATCATCCAACCCTTTACAAACAAGTCAAAACCTGGTATGAAACAGCCCGATCCCACCAATTTGGGGGAATTGAAGTGAGTGAAGATTCCCGAACGGAAAAAGCACATTATCGAATCGAAACTCTAAAAGTTTGGGCGGTTCCAGTGGGGGTTATAGGGGGGCTTTACAAACAAGAAGACTGGACAGATATTCAGACTATTGTTATAGTAGAACGTTTCCGTTATCTGTGGAACAAAACCACTCATGAAGTACAATTTTACCTAAGTTCCTTACCCGTAGATGCTAAAGCGGAATGGTCGCGTCATTCGTCAACATTGGAGTATTGAAAATCAAGAACATTGGGTTTTAGATGTCACTTTCAATGAAGATCTATCTCGCATTCGATCCTTGAATAGCCCTCGAAACTTGGCTGTTATCAGACGGATGTCCCTGAATGCTGTAAATCAAGAAACTACTCTCAAGCGTAGCTTGCGACAGAAAAGAAAACGGGCTGCAATGAATGATGAATACATGATGCTTCTTCTCAAATCCTTTTGTCAAGGGTGATTGAGATGCTCTTACCCTGGTTTGTAATAAGTGTAACTAGGTTCGCTCCACGCACAAAATCCTGATTCATCTAAATATTTTAAGTCAATTTCTCCCGCAGCAGCAGCCCATTCCAGCATATCTAGGTCTGCTT